>WRGW01000112.1 GCA_009786985.1 Oscillospiraceae bacterium | reverse complement strand
TTGTTTGAATATTAGCGAATATTCGTACAAAAATTGCCTTGTCTGATGCCAAAAATCATCGCAAACCATTATAGATTTTCAAGTTAAACGACTATACCATCGCACAACGAGGGATAGGGGAGATTTACCCCAGTAAGGAGGAATATATTATGACTGTTCAAGCTAAAAATCTAACCAAAAAATTCGGTAAATTCACGGCACTGGATAATGTCAATTTTGAAATCAAACAAGGGGAGGTTTTAGGATACATCGGTCCAAATGGTGCTGGCAAAACTACAACTATTCGTACACTTTTAGGGATTTTGCAAGCAACTTCGGGTGACTGTAAAGTCTTCGGCAAAGATGCGTGGCGTGATGCTGTAACAATCCACAAACGTATTGCATACGTACCAGGTGATGTCAACCTCTGGGGGAATCTCACTGGAGGAGAAGTGATTGACTTATTCCTTAGTATGCGTGGTAAAATCGATAGAACTAAGCGAGATAATCTATTAAAAGTTTTTGATTTAGATGCCACAAAAAAATGCCGAACCTATTCTAAAGGTAACCGTCAAAAGGTTGCACTTATAGCAGCGTTTGCATCTAACGCAGAACTCTTTATTTTAGACGAACCAACTTCAGGGCTTGACCCTTTGATGGGTGAGATGTTTGTAGAACAAGTTCTCGCCGTTAAATCACAAGGGAAAAGCGTTTTGTTATCCAGTCATATTCTATCTGAAATAGAGAGACTGTGTGACCGTGTTGGTATTATCATGAAAGGTAAATTGCTCAAAACCGGGACACTTGATGAACTAAAGTCTGGCATAGAAGGTGAAAGAATGGAAGACTTGTTCATGCGTTACTACAAGTCTTCAGAACGGCTTGCAGATTCAGAAGCGGGGGTGTGATTATGATACACAAAAATTTTGCTAACACTTCACGACTTATAAAACTTATGCTAAAGCGTGAACGTGTAATTTCTTCAATATGGCTGGTGATTTTAGTCTTGTTTTCGGTAAGTTTGGTGCCAGGCCTCGCACAAATGTTTTCAGACCAAGATGAGATGGCAACGTTCGCACAAACTTTTTCAGACCCGACTATGCTCGCAATGTTAGGACCACTTTATGATGCAAATAGTATTGGCGGAATGTTCGCTTTTATGATGCTACTCTGGACACAAATCGCTGTGGGGTTAATGAACGTGTTCTTAGTCGTGCGACATACTCGTGCTGATGAAGAACTCGGACGTGTGGAAGTAATTCGCTCACTACCAGTAGGTAGACTTGCGACTTCGGCAGCAACCATGCTTACAGTAGTGTTCATAAACGGTGCTTTGGCGATTTCAACTGGTGTCGGAATAGCTCTTATGGGTGAAACGAGTATGAGTTTAGCTGGAAGTATACTTTATGGTACATTGCTCGGAACATTTGGGATTTTCTGTGCCGCAATCACTGCGATTTTTGCACAGCTCTGCGTTAGTTCGCGAACGGCACTTGCGCTTGGAGGAATAACAATAGTCTTTTCTTATATACTCCGTGCAGTCGGCGATATGCCTAATGAATACGGTGATATGCCTAATGAAATACTGTCATACCTATCGCCTATGGGGCTACTCCAACGCTCACAAGTGTTTGTTAAAGATGATTGGTTGCCAGTTTTATACGTTCTCCTAATTAGTGCGATGTTGTTCGCTGTAGCGTTCGCGCTTGACAGGGTTCGCGATATGGGACAGGGATTTATTCCAGCAAAACCAGGCTTATCAAGATGGAAAAAAATAGAGAAAACCACTCCAAACATAACCTCTCTAATGCTAAGCGTTCGTCTTTGCAAGAATGCTATGATTTGGTGGCTAGTAGGGATGTTTATTTTAGCTGCATCTTACGGTTCGATTTTAGGCGGAATCAGCGATTTTATCGAAGGTAACGAATTTTATGGCGAACTAATGGTCGAACTACCTCCAGAGCTTATGAACTTTCAAGAAAAATCTTTCGTTTCAACGATTGCGATTATGCTTTCTATTTGTGGTGTAATTCCAGTGCTTGTAACGTTGTTTAAACTCCGTACCGAAGAAAAACGTGGTATGTTAGAACAAATTTTATCTGGAGCGGTATCTCGTCGACGAAATTTAGCCAACTATACAATAATTGCAATGATTATGAGCGTCTTAACGCCGTTTATATCAGCACTTGGATTCTATGTAAGTGCATTAGCTGTTATGGAAGACCCTCTATCATTTTCGTTTTTTATAGAAAACCTGATGGTATATGTTCCAGCGACTTGGGTGATGTTAGGAGTCGGTACGTTCTTAGTGGGCATATTACCTAAAGCAACAGTAGCTTGTTGGGGAATGCTTGGCTTTTCGATTTTTGTAATGTTCTTCGGGCGAGTATTAGGTTTACCAGAATGGCTTGAGTTCACCACACCTTTTGGATACATTCCACTTTTGATTATAGAAGAAATCAACTGGTTGACTATGGTAACATTAACAGGAATCGCAGCAATACTGACGGTTATAGGATTTGTTGGTTATCAAAAACGAGATATGATTAGTTAGAGCTAATTTTTAGGGGTCTGATGACATTCTTGAATCAAAATCAACGTCATGAATATAAGACAAATCGTTGCAAAAATATTCGGACTTGATGTTAATAACACGTGTGTGCGTTCCCCGAAAGCAAAAGCATAAACCGTTTGACCAGTTTGTGCTTGTTTGAAAGCCATGAGCAAGTAGCACATCATAGCACTAAGTATAGCAATCGGGATTCGTGCTAACAGAAATTTTTGTAATTTCAGCTTGCCTTTTACTATGGAAAAGTTCTGAAAAATCACACAAACTCCACCAAATGAAGTAAAAGCCGCAATGAGCGGGAGCGTTCTAAACGCTGGTGTTAAGTCGGAAAGGTTGGTGATTTCCGCCATAGATGCAGCGTAAGGGAATAGACCGCTAATCCCGATTTCGTGAAATATTTTTGTAATTCCAGTGATTTCGCCTATAAATGCTATAACTCGCAATATTACCGAAAAACAAAGCATCATAAGGCAAATTCGCCATAAAGTAATTCCCGCTGATGTTACTGAGTTTACAAAAATTTGCCCGAGTGGTTCTATATTAACAGAGCCATCTTGAACCGACAAATTCGCCGAATGACTCTGCCGTGAGGTGTCACGACTTTGTCGGCGGAGTATAATACTAATCACACCAGCGAATACTAAACAAGCAATTGCATTAGATAACCAGATGTATAACCCGTTTTGACCTAAAATCCCGATTAGGAATACTGGGCTTCCGCAAAAACAGTACATGAGCATGGTTTCAGCTCGCTTTTGATTTTTTTGATGAAAATTAAAAAGCGAGCTGTTTTCAGTTTTGGTTACACGGTCGCAGAGTAACTTAGCTCCAACAGGATATCCACCTACAAGAGATAACACTAATATAGCAAAATCGCTTTTTATTAAACCACTTGAAACCACAAAAGTAGATAATACCAGAAACGCAAATAAAGACGGAATAATCGTGTTTAAGCATAAAGAGAGGGTTTCTGAAACTGATGTCGCAATTCCTCTCGAATCAAAGACCAATAATACCCCGATTGTCGCACAAAATAGAATTAGTATGATTTTACGTGTTTTATCTTTTGTTATTCTCAAAAACTGCATAACTCGTCCTCACTTTCATATATATTAATATGAATTGCGAGGTGAAATAATGAATATAAAAAAGTTAGCAAAAAAATATGAACTGATCAAAGACCGTATAAACAGCTATTCGGGTTTACAAATAACACAAACATATGATAAATCAGAAATTATAGCTGACGGGTGTAGAAGAATCGTTAGTTGTGACGAAAATATAGTAATTTTTGAACAACTACACAAACGTATAATCGTCACTGGACAATCTCTAAAACTCCGCAATTGGGGAGTAAACGGAGTAGCGGTGGTTGGCTTAGTACAATCGGTAGAATTTGTAGTGCTAAACAAGGGCTAAAATGAGGTAATTCGCAAAACGAGAGTCGCAGTGCGACTGGCTTTGCCGGTCGGCAGGTGGCTTGAAACTCATCTCTCTCATTTAGACTGACGAATCAGTGATTTGGAGCAAGCGACCTATTAGAGCCTGTTCAGTATCTTAAACAATTTAGACGTAGTGGAGTAGTAGAAAGGTTGGTAGAGTCAAGATGAAAATAAGCAAAAGTGGTAGCAGAAAAAGCTATGTAGAATTTTCAGCATTCGGAGTTTATTGTAACGATTTTGTGGATTTTTTGGTAAGCTCCCCCCACCAAGTATTTGATATAACTTCGAGTTCTGACATATATAGCATTAAAACATCACCTCATAATTATGCATGGATTAAACGCAAAGCTGGTGAATTTGGAGTTAGAACCAAAGTAATAGATAGGCGTGGTGGATATTTTGTCCTACGGCGTTATCGCAAGCGAATAGGTCTGTTATTTGGTATGCTTGCGTTTTTGGGGATTATTGTAGCTATGTCGAATTACATATGGGACATAGAAATCACTGGTAACTCACAAATCGGGAATTATCGCATTATGGAGCAATTAAACAAAAGCGGAATCCGAACTGGAATTGGGATTAACAGCTTTAATGCCAATCAGGTTGAACTTGAGCTAGCAATCAGCATTCCAGACTTAGCGTGGGTTAGCATTGAGCGTTCTGGTAGCCGAATAAACGTAAAAATCAGCGAACAGATTTTAGATGACGAGCAACCCGAAATATCATTAAAACAGCCCGCTAACGTGATTTCAACTAAAAGCGGAATCCTTGTTCGTGCAGATGTCTACCGTGGTGATTTATTGTATGAGGTAGGGAGTGGCATTCGTGCAGGTGACGTTGTTGTAAGCGGTGTAATCGCACGTGGAGGAACTCCCGAAAATCCTGAGACACTGCAAATCCCTGAAAATACCGAAAATTTAGAACCAGGTGTAACTTATCACTACGTTCACGCTGATGCTACTTTGATTGTAGAAACTTCTGAAATTGTTGACTTTTATCAGCCTTTTACTGTAAATCATCGAATAGCAAACGGTCGTTCTGTAAATGAGCGTTCATTCATATTTTTAGGGCGTAGGATTAGAGGACTTAGTAATGATAGAAATAGTTCTCAAATCAACAAAAACGCTAACCATATCGATTATTTTGAAAACATAACAACACCAAAATTTTTGGGTTTCCCTCTACCATTTAGAGTTTTAGAACAACAGTATACTTTTCATGAACGCATAGAAGTAACAGATAGCCCTACAGCAGCACGCGACAATCTCTTAAAACAAATTGAATTGTATGAGCAAAACTTTATCCTAAGTGGTGACATGGCCGAAATTGTAGAGCGACAAATAGAGTTTTTCCCAGATGAAGAGGGTGTAGGTGCACTCGTGCGGTTTGTTTTTAGGGTAAACGCCGCAAGTCAGCGTGAAATCTTAGTGTAAGCCAAACAAGAGGAGAGCTAATCCCTGCGAGGATGGCAGAGCCACCTCTGCGGGACGCGCTCTCGTCTTGCAAATATATTTTAGGGCTGTTAATTTATTCAACAGCCCTAAAGGTCTAATATACACTCATAATTCTACCAGAAATCAAGTTCAGTTTTCAATACCAGTCATGTTTCAAAGTGATTGAGAAATCTTTTGATTTTATTCTTTAGGGTAGTACGTGTCTGAAATTACATTTATTTCACTTGAATTAGAACATTGCTGTGAATTCTTGTCCATCAAATATTCTTCAGTAATAAGTGTTTCAATTCCTGTTTCAAGCTCAAGGGGATTTTGTGGTTTGATGCAACTGTACCTAAATTTACGCAATACCCTATTGACAAACGTATGTTTAGTATGTTATAATCTATGAGTATAAGGCAACCTTCAAAAACCCATTCACATTTTCGTTGTATGGGCTTTGTCTATCACTTTACCCAAAATCCTCGACAACATATAAAATTTGACAGTATTTGCGGAAATTCGTGTGGTGAAAGGGGAATCATGGTCATATGAAATTATTTTTGAGAATTATAATGTTTATAATTGTAGCAATATGGGGGCTTGTAATTGGAGTGGTGTTCCCTTTGAGTATGTTGCTTTTTTCTGAAATTGGTGAGGCTTTACCAGTCTATATCCCGATTTTGTGGTTGTTTGCGACGGTCGCTGGATATATCACGCCTTGTGTTTTCGTGAAACTAAAAATGTATCGGATTGCTGCTGGTTTGTCGATTGGTGGGGCAATCTTGCTATTAGTTCTGCACTTAGGTTTTTTAGACTACATCACAGAAAATATGGTGTTTAACGGAGGTTTTTATCTCCCGTTACTGATAGCGACTCTCACAGTCATTACCATGGCGGGGATTGATATGGCAGAAAAAGCTCGTCAAAAACACAACGCGCCCGCTGAGAGTATTCTTGGAAATGATGGATACAGAAATCCAAATGACCCTAGCCAAAGCCTTTATAAAATGAACATATCTGACGATTCGCCTAAACAAAGACCTAGTGTACTCGATAGCTTTAACAAGCCAAAACGACGCAAGAAAAAAACTCCAAAATCTCAAAGTTCTAAAAAAACTTGAAGATGTTTGGTAACAAAGCTCTCGATGTGCAGGCTTTGCCTGCTTGATATAGCCGACTATGCACCCAAACTTTCAATAAATCGAAAAAGAAAAGAGAATAAAAATATGGCTTTGTTAGACCCGAATTTTCAGTATCATCTACAGATTTCTGCTGATAAAAACCAAGTCGGTAAATACGTGATTTTACCGGGAGACCCTGGGAGAGTTTCAAAAATCGCCGAATACTTAGATGACCCCAAACACATAGCAACTAATCGAGAATACGTGACTTATACTGGGAGTTTAGATGGAACTCCTGTAAGCGTGGTTTCGACAGGAATCGGCGGTCCGTCAGCTGCGATTGCGATTGAAGAGCTAGTCAAATGTGGTTGTCATACTTTTGTGAGAGTTGGGACTTCTGGGGGAATCAATCTAAAAGTTCATGGCGGAGATTTAGTCATAGCTTCAGCCGCAATTCGTGGTGATGGGGCGAGTGCTGAATATCTACCATCTTGCTATCCAGCAGTGGCTGATTTTGAGGTCGTTTCAGCTTTAGCCGAGGCTGCCAAACAAAGCTCTACCACGAACGCTGGCAACGCTTACCACGTGGGTGTGGTTCAGAGCAAAGATTCGTTTTATGGCGAAGTTGCACCCGAAACCATGCCGATTGCACCACATCTTCATAATAGATGGAATGCGTATCTAAAAGCGGGATGTCTTGCTTCTGAAATGGAGGCGGCAACTTTGTTTTCAGTCGCACTCGTGAGAGAAGTTCGTGCAGGTGCTGTTTTAACCGCACTCTGGAATGTTGAACGCTCAAAAGCTGGGCTTCCAGATAGTGTATGTAAAGACAATAGTCGTGCGATTAAATGTGCAGTCGAAGCTGTTCGTAAGCTGATTGTATCAGATAGGAGTAAAAGCTAAATGGCTTGGCAAATCGCTGTAATTATAATCTTGATTTTATTATCTGGATTTTTCGCATCGAGCGAAACCGCAATAACAGGAACTAACCGTATTCGGATTAAACATCGTGCCGAAAACGGTTCTGTTTCTGCGAAAAAAGTGTTAAGACTACTTGAAAACTATGACCGAATGCTTGCTACCCTTTTAATCGGTGTAAATGTCCTCACAATTATCGTGGCATCAGTAGCGACTTTGCTTGCAATTGATTTAGCACGCACCGCTGATTGGGACGAGGGGTTTGTTGTCGCCGTTTCATCGGCAGTGCTCACAGTGGCTTTGATTATTTTTTCTGACATTTTGCCTAAAACCCTCGCACGCGAACACGCTGACTGGTTTGTGCTTACTGCGGCAGGAGTCCTCACTTTTGTGATGTGGCTGTTTATGCCAATTTCGTCCGTCATGCTCTTACTACAACGTGGGGTGACAAAAATTTTCGCTAAGGAAGAAGCACAAGTCAGCGTTACTGAAGAAGAACTATTACAGATTATCGACGAAATCGAAGACGAGGGTGTGTTAGAAGAACACGAGAGTGATTTGGTGCGTTCTGCGTTAGTATTTGACGAAACGACAGTCGAGAAAATCCAAACTCCACGTGTTGATATAGTCGCCGTTTCGATTAACGATTCGGTTGAGAAAGTGCGTGACGTTTTTTTGAAAGAGGGCTATTCACGCCTACCCGTATATGAAGAAAGCCTCGACAAAATCGTCGGTATGATTAGCAATAAGGAGTTTATGAAACGCCTGTTATCTACCCAATCAGAAAAATCGGCTCATTCTGAAAATACCGAAACCACTAAAAACGTAGAGCTTTCAGAAAATCCAGAACCACCAAATTTAGTGAGAGATTTAGTTCAAGACGATATAATAAAACTCCCCGCTTTGATGAAATTGTCCGAGGCACTCAAACTTATGCAGCGTCAAAAATCCCACCTTGCGGTCGTGTTAGACCAGTATGGCGGAACTGCTGGAATTGTCACACTTGAGGATATCTTAGAAGAACTCGTCGGCGAAATTTGGGATGAGGGAGATGAAGAAACTCAACCAATCAAATTTAAGCCAGACGTTGATGGTGTGTTTGAAGTTCAGAGCGAACTTAGTATAATTGACTTTAATCGTTTTTTCGCCGACCGTGCAGACAAGGCCTTCAAATCTGATGAATCAGAAAAATCGCCACAATTCATAATCAAATCAGAACGTAATACCGTGGGTGGCTGGGTATTTGAACTTTTCGGGAAAATCCCTGAAGCAGGTGAAATTACAGTGAGTGAACTTTTTAAAATCACCGTTCTAACGATGGAGGGCAGGCGAATCGGGCGATTAAGGTTTGAGTTGATGTAAGCAAAACAAAAGTATGCCCACTACATACGGGCTTTGCTCGTCTGTAGTGGGCGAACTCTCGACGAAGCACTTCTTCAAGCTAATCCCTTCAAGACGGCAAAGCCGCCTTTGCAGGACGCGCTCTTGTTTTGCTTCAAATTTCATGAAATATATTCGTTAATAATCCGCACCAACATTTCATTTAACATTTCAACTTGAAATGCACCGATGGTAGGTTCGTTGTGTGGATTACCTATGCCTGAATCACTGGTAAGGAAGGTATAAGTTCCACCAGTCAAAATACTGAATGCACGCATTTTAAATTCGGTGATTGTATCATACAAACCCATATTCCCACTCGCTTGAATAGGGATTATACGTATTCCTTTTTCGCTTGCTTCACGCACGGCTTTGTTTATAGTTGCAATCGACTCTGGGTTTTCGTGACCTGGTGCGTCGAGAACTAAAAACATCAACTTTATCGAATCTTCGTGCCAATCGTGTTCAAACACGGCGTTTTCGAGTGCTTCGGCTACAGCTTCAGGCCAGTCACCGCCACCAGCCGCACTCTGCCTACCAAGAATACGAATAGCTTCAGGAATATCTTCGGTAAACGAATGAGGGAGAACTACATAATCATCACCGTGGTCACGGTAGAAGTTCATCGAAAGCCTAATCGGCAAGCTAGAATTTTGGCTACGAACAGAATCAATCACATCTTCAAGTTCGGCTTGCAAATAACGCAATTCATCTCCCATTGAACCAGTGGTGTCGATTACAAACATCAAATCAAGCGCTCGGGTTGGAGAAGTTGCACCACTTAAATCGACTGTTATAGTATCAGAACTCCCGACATTCACACGCTCTTCAATCGAACCCATAGTCACAATTATGTGAGAAGCCCCAGTTTGTGATTGTGGGTCAGAGTCACCGAACACAAACGCTCTCCCATTATGGTCAGTGCGTGAAACCCAAAGTGGGTCATCATTGCTACCAAAAAGCTCGACACGCGCATTACGTATTGGTGAATCGCCATTTGTGACATTCACTATAATACGATTCGCAGTCGAAAGCCCCCACGTCTGCGGGAAATTTCGCCACGGTGCATTGCGGAAAAGAGAGTTCCACAAATCCAAATTAGCGTTATCGTTCCACTCACCAGCTGTAAGTTGACCCGGTTCGATTGGCAAAAGCTCTATATCAGGGTATTGTGTTTCGCCACCAGCAGGAGGGATTGGTTCCACAAAATGATGTTCATCGTCGCTCATTCTCATATCGCTATCAACATCGCCCACTTCCCCTAAATCTACGCCCCCCACTACTATATCTACTATGTCATCAACGGAATCGCCTTCAAGTGCGTAATCAGCAGAATGCCCTTCAAGCACTGAATTATTATCAGCCTCACCGTTTTCACTAGTGCGTCCACGTTCAGGAACGTTTTCAACCACATGGTTTATATCATCGCTATTACAAGCCACCAATGTGAGCAGGAGCATCGTAATTAACGCCAGTGCCATAATTTTGAGTGTTTTTTTAGAACCTTTAGTATTTTTCATGAATTTTTTACCTTTCGTACAATTATTAAACCATGACTTTGTCGGTGACTTAATACTAATAAAACGCTTCTCGATATAGAAAGGTTGCAAAATTTTTAATTTTTTTTTCAAAATTCAAAATTTTGCTTGCAATTTTCAAAAAAATGTGTTATAATAGCAAGAGCAAAACAAAGACAAAGCTGTGCTTTGGCTTTATTTTGCTTGACGTATTCAGTTTTTTATGTTACAATGTTTGGTAACACCGCAGGGCAAGCTCTGCACCCCTCTCGCTTCGCTCGAGAGAACCGACGCAGAGCGTCGGAGGTATTACACCCGAACTTTCAATAACTTTTGTATTGCACCATTAGCTCAGTTGGTTAGAGCTACCGGCTCATAACCGGTAGGTCCGGGGTTCGAGTCCCTGATGGTGCAGGTAAGTGTCACCGGCTCTGCCGGTGAGCAGGGAGCCTGACGAAGCGGCAAATGGCGGTTCAGGTTTTGAGCCGTTTGACGCAGGTAAAACAAGAGCCGTGGTGCGGCGAGCTTTGCTTGACGGCAGTCGGCTTGACGAATCTTAAAGTATAATAAAGAGGAAAGGAGATTTTTATGCGTAAAAACAATAAAACACAGATAGTAGCAAACCGGGAGGTTTGCATAAAATAATCTTGTGTTAAAACCTCCCACAGTTATTTAAGCCCTTTCAAGGCAAACTTAACTTTAACGGAGGAAAAAAATAATGTGTAACACATTTTCAAACAAGTTCGTCGCCGACGAAAACAACCTTGCATTGTTAAATGAACTAATGTGGGGTCCAAACGGTATACGACAGTCTGAGGAATTAGCATCGCACCTGGAAATTACGGGGAATACAAAAATACTCGATTTAGGGTGTGGCACTGGTTTATCGGCTTTGTATTTAGTTAAAGCACATGATGCTAATGTCTTCGCTACTGATTTATACGCAGACCCGACAGAAAATCACGAGCGTTTCAAAACTATAGGAATTGCAGACAAAATCATTCCGATGACGCTTGACGTAACACAATCTATGCCGTTTGCGAAAGGGTATTTTGATGTTGCCTTTTCAGTAGGTGCGTATAATATGTTCGGAATTCATGAAGATTCACTCACGAACATTGCGACTTATGTAAAAAAAGGCGGTTATATCGCAGTTTCGTTCCCAGGATTAAAAGCTGATTTTGGAGAAAACGTTCCGCTGGAAATGCAACCATTCTGGAACGTTCCAGAAGTGGCAAAATACGTCCGTGGTATTGACTGGTGGCGTGAGTTGTGGAGCAAAGCCAAAGGCGTAGAAATCATAAACATCAGCGAACAAACTTGCCACAACATCGCTTGGGAAGAGTATCTTAACAGTCGCGACCCAAACAACGAAGAGCATAAATGGGATTTAGACATGATGAAAGCAGAAGGTGGAAAGTATTACAATACAATCCAGCTAATTGCTAAAATCGTTTAAGTCGTCAACAAAAACACATAACTATAGGGAGTGGCGATTTGCCACTCCCTATAGTTATGTGTTTTAAAAATACCCTGAAATGTTCGGTATAGTAGCTTAACTTAAAACATTAATCGCTTTTTCTTCTCCCACCTCAATCGCAACCTCAACCGCCCGTTTTGCCGTTTCAAGCAACCGCTCCGACTCACGCCGTAAAGCAAACGAACTTTGGACTAAATCGGCGATTTGTTGTTGAGTTTTCTTATCAAGAATCGGGATAGGTATATTCAGTACATCATCATCACGAATAACAGGGTATGAACTACCGACATTCCATTTCATAAACCAATCCGATAAATGTTTGAACGAAAAATGACAGCTAACACCTCAACGGGATAATCATTCTTTGAACGTAGCACAGTAAACGCACCACTAACGACTAAATCGGTTATGTTTTCACTAATTACCGTAACAGCACCTCTATATGGTCTTACTTTTGAAACGAGCAAGTCGCCTTGTTTTGGTTGTATTTTTGCGTTTGCCGGTAAATCATAAATTATATCCTCATAATTATAGCAGATTTTACAGCAAAATACAAGCGTTTTCGCAAAATAATTTTTGCTTAAAGGCTGTTTAAGTATAACTAAAAAATACTCTCTAAAACACAAAGTTTGCACGAAAATTTCTGGAACGTAATCAAACAACAAGCAATTATTCAACATACCCTTGTAACAAGACAAACTTACACCGCATATACTTTAGAAATACCCTTAAAGTTCGGCATAGTATTGCTCGAAAAGTACCTGTTTCTCGTCTGCTGATAACAGACAACAGAAACAACGGTTATAACACCGCAGGTCAAACTGCTATATACCCGAACTTTCAATAAATTTCTATAAATTTTTGAGCAAATCAAGAAAAGGTATGGTGTAATTATGTTTACCACATTAATTCAGTTAGCGTTTCAGAACTTAGCTTATTTAGCACTCCATTTAGAAGGTGGAAGCACCTTTCCGCCAAAATTGTCAAAAGAAGAAGAGAACGAGTGTATTGCAAAAATAATAGAAGGCGATACTTCGGCACGAAATAAATTAATCGAGCATAATCTCCGTTTAGTTGCCTACATAGTCAACAAACATTATTATTCTCACAAAGATACCGATGACCTTATTTCAATCGGGAGTATAGGTTTAATTCGTGCGGTCGAAACTTTTAGTTCGGATAAAAATGTGAATTTTTCGACTTATGCTGGAAAATGTATTGACAATCAAATTAAAATGTATTTTCGCAAAATCAAAAACCAACAAAAAGAACTCCCTCTGAATGGAACTGCAACTCCAGATAAAGAAGGAAATCAAATAAGCCTTATTGATTTTTTTCAAGACCCAGTGAACATAGAAGATGTTACCGAATTAAGAGCCGACTTAAAAATGTTGTATAAATACATAAACGAAGTCCTTAATCCTCGTGAACGACAAATAATTTGTAAGCGTTATGGGCTTCTCTATAATAATGGTGGCAAACCTAAAGTTGAAAAACCTTTGACACAACATGAAGTGGCTAAATGTTTGGGTATATCACGAAGCTACGTGTCACGAATTGAAAAAAAAGCACTCGAAAAATTGCGAGAAAAATTCACCCATCGTTAAATGGATTGCACTGTTAATAGTTGACATATAATCCCTCAAAAAGTAGTAAGAAGCTGTGTTCATAGGCTTAGCCCTATGAACACAGCTTCTAATAAAATTCAGGCGAGACCAACCGCATAACCAAATTCATAATACCCAATCACTCTTTCAAATTACGGCAGTACTGTGGCGACAGTTGCGCATATGTGCCAATACACCAATTAGGGCTCTGCATAATCATATAAGCATTAAGCACGATTTCGAATTGGGTAAGAATTTCACTACGACCCCTTCAGCTCTCAGTTTATTCTTACAAACTCCCAATATTGCCATGAGGTGCCAGCGACTCTGTTCCAAATCTGTACAGGTGCTCCAGCAGTTCTAACTCCATTAGGGACTTCGATTAAACGAGAGGTATTGCCCATTGGTTGAATTCGTCGCCCAACGAAAAAGAGCAGATGGTTTTAAATTGAGGTGTTATTTTGTGTCTACTTTTAACAGTACAATCCATACTCGAGTATTATTAAACTGATTGACTATAAGAGCAACTAAACTGCTATAGTCAAAAAAACGGTATGACCCATTCGGTCATACCGTTTTCAAAGAAGATTGCTTGCCTCTCTCCCATATAAAGACAAGAGGACTTTTTCATATTAAAGCGGGTGATGGGGATCGAACCCACACAACCAGCTTGGAAGGCTGGGATTCTACCATTGAACTACACCCGCAGTTTTATCACTTTCGCAATTCAACTACACTATTATATCATAAATTTTAAGACTCGTCAAGCAAAAGCCGAAGCATAGCTCCACTCTTGCTTTGCTATTATATCATATCTTTTTGTAAATGTCAATACTTTTTTGAAAAAAGTTAATGATTTGTATAATATAATCACATTAATTTGAAAAAAAATCCAATTCAAATATTAAAACAAGAAGTTCTTAATCTCTCAAATGCTCAAGTGCCAAACCTGCCGCCCTGCCATACGCACGAATCAAGCCACCTTTTCCGAGCAAAATCCCACCAAAATATCGCACGACTACTACCACGACATTCTGTAATTCACGCCGAATGATTGTGTTATAAATCGGAAGACCCGCAGTCCCTTTAGGTTCACCATCATCATTTGTTTTAGCGGTATTAGAAAGCACATAAGCAAATGCAATATGGCGAGATTTTCGATGCTCCAAACGCACTTTTTCAATGAACGCCTTTGCCTCTTCTTCGGTGGCTACTCGCTTTGCAAATCCTATAAAACGCGATTTCTTTTCTATTATTTCACATGGGCTTGATTTTTCTGGTTCTATTAAAAGTTCGGGGGGAATACCACGCCTTTTAGGGCGGTTCTCACGCACGAAGCGGGAGAGCGACAGGTGTGACTCTGTCAGGCAAGCAAAACCTGCTCTTTGAGAGCTTTGCCATGCGATGTTACCGAACACTGTTGAATGTTTAGGCATAGCTTTCACCTATGAGCATTTAATAATCAGACCATCAATGATTTTATTGTACTCTGTTTTAAAATCTAAAATTTTTTGTCTATAGTGGTCTGTATTTAGCTTGTGATTATTTAATATTTTTGCATCAAGCATCAAAACTTTTTGATTTTGCATACTAAACCCCCATGCAACATTATAATTGAGCGTATCTTTACCAACCCTGCCCTTATGGTTGAAAAAAAGTAATGATTTTTGCCATACACTCACCTCTCGAATTTTGGATTGTTCTCTAAATTCACAGCTCAATCTTTCCGTACAAAGTAGCACTTTTTTCAGCATCAATCGTATCTTGTGAAAATTCAGAAACCTGTCCTTCAGGCAGATTTTGCGATTTTTCTTCGGTCAACGAACGCTGATATTCTCGTTCAAACGACGTGGAAAAACCAGTCGATTTTTTGTACGAGCGACTATGAACTGCGTTAGAAACTTCTCCAGGGATTCTTTGTGGAATTACGTCATTATCGTTTCTAGTCGAATGTCCGTAATCACGGCGATTTCTATCACGATTATCTCGATTGTTACCATTTTTTCCGTCAGCCGTACGCCCACCAGAACCTCCAACAGAAGTAGCGCGTTTTTTAGGGAGTTCCGCTGAAATAACGACTTTACGATACGGTTCTTCACCAATGGAATTGCTGTACACGCCTTCGAGTTCAGAAACTTTGCTATGGATTACACGGCGTTCGTAAGGATTCATAGGTTCTAAGGTAATTCTTCTACCCTTAAACTTTACTTTAGCAGCAGTTCTCGCCGCCAACGCTTCGAGGGTTTCGGTACGTTTTTCACGATAGCCGTTACAGTCAACCACGATACGGAGGCGTTCATTCTCTTCACCAATACGATTATTGGCGAGTATTGCGAGGT
This sequence comes from Oscillospiraceae bacterium, assembly GCA_009786985.1. Classification (GTDB taxonomy): domain Bacteria; phylum Bacillota; class Clostridia; order Oscillospirales; family Ruminococcaceae; genus Ruminiclostridium_E. The sequence goes on along the minus strand of WRGW01000112.1, from coordinate 55,933 downwards.
ATTGTAGTGCGTCAAGCGTTTCACCACGTCTACCAATTACCATACCTAAAGAATCACCTGTAATGTCGATTACGTTATTATCCCCTGATTTTTTGACAGTGACTTCATAGCTTTTAGTTGTAATCTCATCTAAAATTTTTTTGATATAACCAATAGTCGGTGCAAATTTTGAGAGAACATCAGGGTCAGTAATCGGTGTAGCTTTTAACTTAGATGGTAATTTAGCCGATTGCGAAGTTTGCGACGTTACACTAATTCCACTGTTAGCAGAGGTTTGTTTTGGAGTGTAAATCGCTCGAACCCTAAAATCACCCTTCGCACCAAACAATCCTTTTTTAGGCTGTTCGATTATTTCAAAATCAATGTCTGATATAAGCACATCAAATGCGTTTGCCGCCATTTCTTTGGCTTCATCAATTTTTTTGGCAGTAAATATTTCGTTTTTCTCCATATCGGTATGAGCTTCCTTTCTAATGTTGTCAGATTTACAGTTTTTTGCCACATGAGCGACATTTCTGGCGTTCGTTATCGTTAGTAGCTCCACAGTCTTTACAGGTGATTAGTGTGGCATCTGAATTTTGTGATTCAACAGAAACTGCAGAATCAACTTCAATCATTGGCGTTTCAAAACTTTCAGGTTCTTCTGATTGGTCGAGTTTTTCTAGCTTTTCACTCACTTCTGGTGGTAACTCGCCGACTTCACCGTATTTTTTCAAATCAGCTTTTCGAGCTTCTTCTAGCTTTTTGCGATAATATTCTTTCTCTTCTTTTCCAGACATTTGTGAGGCTTTTTTCTCAACTTTGCGTCCATCATGTTTTTCGATTACAACAACATTGTCGCCACCCTTGCTGTCCAGAGCCGCCATAACCTCTTCACGCAATTTGTCTGGTGGCCAGATTTTGAAAATCACTAAACTTTGAATAATTCCGACTGCTCCAGAAATCGCCCAGTAAAAACCTGCACCAGCTGGAAACTGGAACGCAATTACAAGCGACATAATCGGCATACCATACATCATATATCGCATCATACCCATCTGTTTAACAGCTTCGGGTGATGTTTTTTTCTGAACGTATTGCATGATTATAGTCTGTCCTGCCGCAAATATAAACGACAAGAGTGGAATCATAATCGTAGGCCATGAACGTGTAGGTGTTTCGCTAAAATCGATTCCAGCGAAAACAATTCGTCTTTGAATGATTTCCATCTTACGACGTGATTCAGAATCAATCCCCGAAAACGCTTCAGGATTTTCGCGGAAGACACGCATAATTTCAAGCTGACTTTGAATGCGGTTAAAAGGTATTTGAGCACGGCTTGCTGCTGTTGCACGAAGTTCTCCACGCACCTCTTCGTCTATATCTTCGTATTCCAAAAGTATAGGTTCACGAACAGTTTCGGAGGTGTCAGTGTCACTATCTTCATCACTCGGTTCATCAAGAGTTACTGGGTTAGCCATAATATGCTGGTCGATTAGTTCGGCATAAATTCCCTCAGCGTCAACTCGAATAGCTATGCTTTCAATTACTTCAAGTTGTGTATCATCGATTCTCTCAAAATAAGTCAACGGGCTATAAACTACACCAAGTACCCCGAAGAGTATAAGCATAGTAGCGAGAGTCGGAAGACAACCACTTGCAGGATTATACCCCTCTTTTTGCAACTTTGCCATTTCCGCTTGCATCATCTGTGTATTTCCACGATATTTCTGTTGAATTTCGCGAAGACGTGGTGCAAAAATCTGCGTTTTAGAGGTATTTTTCTGCTGTTTCACAGAAAGCGGGAACATCACAATCCTTATAATAATTGTGAACACAATAATCGCAACTCCTACATTCCCTACCAAAGAATAACAAAGTCGCATGATAAACCCTAAAGCAGGGGTAATCAAAGGTAGATTAAACAAAAAATCCATTAAATTCTCCGTAACGTAAATATAGTCGGAAACAGTCAACCGTCAACTGTCGACTGTTCAACAGGGTCATATCCACCCTCACTAAACGGGTGACATCGCAAAATTCTCCGCAAAGTCAAATAGCCACCCTTGAACACGCCGAAACGCCCGAAAGCTGTTACAGCGTATGCAGAGCAGCTCGGAGTGAATCGGCATACGGGTGGTGTTATTTTAGATATGGTAGCTTGATATAATTTAATCAAACCGATAAATACGTATTTCATGCTTGTCCGCTCCGCTCGTTACCAGAGTGGCGACCTTTTGGAAGATTGCTATTTTGAGCGATTTTGCAAAGCAAGTCTCCAATCAATTTGCCTACTTGGGTTGAGTTTAATTCAGGTGTTTTAGCACGTGCTACGAATACAAAATCATATGTTTTGTCAGTGAACTCACGTAATCGTGGTTCGTAAAGTCGAAACCCCTCGCGAATCAGTCGTTTTGCACGATTGCGTTTAATTGCGTTTCCGACCTTTTTGCTTGCAACTACCCCGAACCGATTTTGCTCAAAAGTGGTTTTCCGGTAATAGCAAACAAACGCAAAGCTAACAAAACTCCCGCTATCAGCATAGAGATTATTTTGTTTGCCTTGAGTTCTAATGCCACCTTGCTTGCTTAATTTATACATTCGCTGAAAGTCACTTGCTTTACGAATCGAAACGTATTTCTTTTTGTAACTAATGCTTGGTGTTATTGGTTTGAACGGTGTTGTCGCCATTAACTCCATTAGTAAGATAATTTTCTACGCCCTTTAGCTCTTCTCGCAGAAAGGATTTTACGCCCACTTCTTGTAGACATTCTCTTTCTGAAGCCGTGTTCTTTTTGTCTTTGGCGTTTTTTCGGTTGATAAGTTCTTTTCATTTTTCTATACCTCCATCAGTTTTCATAAACCTTGTTATTTATTATCCACGCTGTAATATCCCTCAAATGTTCGGTAACACCGCATGGCAAAGCTCTCGAAGAGCAGGCTTTGCAAAGCGCGAGAGTTGAAGTGTCGTTGGCTCTGCCAACGAGCAGGCAACTTGAAGTCTTGCCTGCTTGACAGACTCGCCATGCACCTCTCTCACTTCGCCCGAGATAATCAACGCAAAGCGTCGGGGGTATTACACCCAAACTCGCCAGGATATTACGCCCGAACTTTCAATAAATTCACTAACTAATAAATTATAAACTATTTCAAACGATTTGTCAAGCGTTTATGGGATTTTTTTTGTTTTTTTAAATAAAAATTTGAATTTACACTCTAATTTGTATTTTTAGAGACAGCTTTTACTCAATGTTTTGAATCTGTTCTCTGATTTTTTCGAGTTCGCTTTTTAAGTCAACTACTATACGTGTAATGTCAACTTCATGCGATTTTGAGCCTATTGTATTGATTTCACGGTTTATTTCTTGAACGATAAAATCCAGTTTTCTACCTACTACATCTTCATTTTCTAAGATTTCCCGAACTTGTGAGATGTGACTTTTTAACCTAACAATCTCTTCATCAACGGCGGATTTTTCGGCAAAAATTGCCGCTTCAAGTATAATTCTTTGTTCATCTACACCTGAACCTACAAATTCGGTGATTTTTGCTGTAAGTTTCTGTCGATGTTTTTCTGCGATTTGCGGGACAGCTTTGTCGATTTGGTTTGTTGCTACCGAAATTTTAGCCAATTTTGATTGAATATCTGCCTGCATTTTCGCACCCTCGTTTTTACGCATAGACAAGAAATTGCTCAGGGCTACATCTAGAACTTCGCCGACATCTTTTGATATTTCGTCTTCATCAACTTCTTTTTTAATGACATTAAACGCATCAGGGATTTTGAACACATCCGAAAAATTAAAATCACTTAAAAGCCCAAGTTCACTTTGTGCCAAACGCAATTCGGATAAATAGGCATTCACAAGTTCTTTGTTAAGAATAACAGTCGCTTCACGCCCTTCGATATTGTGAATTATGACACTTACCTCTACTTTTCCGCGTTTGACTTTTGTGGAAATTTTAGATTTAATCAGCTCTTCAAGTTTGCTGTATTGTCGCGGGATTCTTGCCGTAAACTCATGAAAACGATGATTCACCGCACGAATTTCTACTGTGATTTCCCTGCCGTTTAATACACATTGTTCCCGTCCGAATCCGGTCATACTACTGATTGCCATAGTTTTTCCTCCCACCTCTTAGATTCTCTTACATTATACATCATTTGAAGTCAAATGTCAAGAGGATTCTCTGCAAGACCTTTACTCATCACTATACACCAATTCCACCCCATCAACAGTACTCGTAAAAACTATATGACCATGTGTATCGGTTCTAAGAATATCAAACCCCATCACATCTAGTCTGTTCAAAACCTCGTCAGTAGGGTGATTGTAGCGGTTGGGCGAACCAACACTAATCACCGCATATAAATCATTGTAGGGAAAAATATTTTGTGTGACTGCTTCAAGAAAAGCTCGTTGGCTCGAAGTTCTGCTACCGTGATGTGAAACTTTGAGGACGTTCGCCGACAAATTCACACGCCGATAAATTAGACAATCTTCGCCATCACGTTCAACATCGCCAGTAAATAAAAATGAGTTGTCACCATGAACCAACCTTGCAATAATCGAATGATTGTTGACGTTATTACCAAAACAATCATACGGAGCAAGAATTTCAATAAACGCACTATCACTAAGCCAGAATACATAACCGACTGTTGAGTAAACCACTGGAACGCCATACCGTTCTACAGCATCGAGTTTACGCCCATAGGTAGCGGTAGTCGGTCGAAATTGCTCGGCGATTTGTGGTTTCATAAGCCTGTCTGTGCCGATTCGGCTAATCACTCTATCAACTCCACCGATATGGTCAGCATGAGGATGAGTAGTAATAATCAAGCAAAGCCGTTCGATTCCCATACGTCTGATATACCCGATTAGTCGGCTGTAGTACCGCCTGTCACCCGTGTCGATTAAAACACTCCTCTCTTCCGAAATAATTAGTGTTGCACTACCTTGACCTACATCAATAAAATGAACCTGAACTGCTCCTTCGGCAGGTGGAGGTGCTGGTGGTGTGTTCTCGCTAAGACCTAGAAAGTCAGTAATACGTTCCCAACCATAATGATTTATAAGGACAGCAATTCCAATTATGATTATAAGCAAGAGCATAACTCCGCCACTTCTATTTCTTTTTCCGCGTCTTCTTGAATTTCTGGGCATTCTGGTTTTGGCTCGAATTATTTTTTGGGCTGCTCTGTTTGAATTTATTGGCATTGATTTTACCTCTTTTGTTATTGTTAGAACTATTGCGTTTTTCACGCTGTGCCAACAGCTTTTCAAATAACGCTCTGTTTTCGTGCTTGTAGTATTGTAATAATGCTCGTTGAGTGGCTCTCTGCTGTTGAGATTTTGCGACATAAATCTTTTCGAGAGTATACGGATTTAACCCTGTGTAATACATTGCGGTAGAAATCGTCCCCGGTGTTGGATAAAAGTCCTGCACTTGTTCAGGGCGAATTTTGCGTTTTTTTAGCCATACCGCTAAGTCCAACGCATCATCAAGAGTTGCCCCTGGATGAGACGACATTAGGTACGGAACAAGATACTGTTCTTTTCCCGCACGTTTAGTAATTGTGTTAAATTCATTACAAAACTTCTCGAACACTGAAATTTTTGGCTTACCCATCATATCAAGTACGCCAGATTTGCAATGCTCTGGTGCGACTTTTAGTTGACCTGATGTATGCTCTACCACTAATTCGCGAAAAAATTCCCGCCCAGCTTTGCTTTGGTCGGCGAGCAGGTAATCATAGCGGATTCCAGAGCGAATAAACACTTTTTTAACACCGTCGATTTTACGGAGTTTTCGCAAAAGCTGTAGATATTTTTCGTGCGTGATTTTTAGATTAGGACAAGGTGTAGGTACTAAGCATTTTCGCTTGCACGCACCTTGTTGGCTCTGTTTTTTGCAAGCAGAGGAAGAAAAGTTTGCAGTCGGACCGCCGACATCGTGTATGTAACCCTTAAAATCACGATTTTCAAGAAATTTTTCGGCTTCAGCTAAAACCGAACTTTCGCTACGTGACTGGACTTTTTGCCCTTGATGTAAAGCAATCGAACAAAAATTGCATCCACCAAAACAACCCCGATTCCAAGTAAGCGAAAACTCGACTTCTCTAATCGCAGGAACACCACCAACTGGTTTATAGATGGGGTGGGGTTTTCGCATAAATGGTAGTTCGTAAATCTGACTGAGTTCACTCTCGGCAAGGCTACGTTGTGGAGGGTTTTGTACCAGCATGACTTCGCCATGTCTTTGAACAATCATTCGCCCGCTAACTTCATCCTGCTCTTCATGCTGAATCACCGCTGATTTGGCATAACAAGTCTTATTAGTCGAAACCAGTTCAAAACTGTCACACTGGCGGATTCCTTTAAAATTTTCCTTAGCCTCTCTACCTTGCAATTCTATCATTTTATCTGGAGAAGCTGTATAACACGTTCCGAGTAAATCTGTAATATTTCGCAAAGAATCGCCGTTATGCAATTTGTCACAAAGTTGAACTAACGTGAGTTCTGCCATGCCGTAAATCAGCAAATCTGCACCGCTTGAAATCAACAAAGAAGGGAGGACTTTGTCGCTCCAGAAATCATAGTGTGCGAATCGTCGTAACGATGCTTCAAGCCCTCCTATAATTATTCCAACGTTCGGAAAAAGGCGTTTGATTGTTTTACAATACGTTTTTACAGCATAATCAGGACGTTTTCCGCCGACACCGCCAGCACTATAATCATCTTTATGGCGTTTCTTGCCAGACACGGTGTAGTTTGCTACCATTGAATCTATATTGCCACCACTCACCATAAAAGCATAACGCGGTTCTCCAAACTCCGAAAACGCCGAATCGCTGACTGGCTGTGCGATTATACCAACGCTAAAGCCACGGCTCTGTAAAAGTCGTGATACAATCGCTATTCCGAAAGACGGGTGATCTACATAAGCGTCACCAGTGACGCAAATAAAATCAAGCTGTTCGCCTATTTCAAGTTCTCTTTGGCTAATCGGCAGGAAACCTTTATACTGCTCATTCATTCTGATGCAACTTCCTCTCCAACCAGTCTTGACGAGTCATCAAAACTTCACGCGGTTTACTTGCACCAGTTGATTTCCCGATTACCCCCATTCGTTCCATAATATCCATAATACGAGCAGCTCTCCCGTATCCTAATTTTAGCTTGAGCTGTAAGTAAGAAGTCGAAGCTTTTCCAGCGTCAATTACTGCTTCGATTGCGTCTTCCAACTTATCGTCGCTCATCTCAAACTCCTCGATTGCGTCGCCACCTTTGCTGTCTTTTTCATCGAGTGCCGCTGTATGGCGTTCGATTTCTTCAATTACATCAGTGTCGTAACTAAAGTCAAAATTATCTTTAACGAACTTTACAACTCGGTTGATTTCTTCATTTGCAACCCAGCACCCCTGAACTCGAATAGGTTTAGGGCTACCAGTAGGGGCGTAAAGCATATCACCATTACCAAGTAGCTTTTCGGCACCTGCTGTATCGAAAATAACGCGTGAGTCAACTTGTGATGCAACTTTCAGCCCTATTCTGCTCGGAATATTTGCTTTGATTAGCCCAGTCACGACATTAGTGGTAGGGCGTTGGGTTGCGATTACAAGATGGATTCCCGCTGCTCTTGCAAGTTGTGCTAATCTGCATATATTGCCCTCAACTTCTTTAGCAGCAGTCATCATAAGGTCGGCAAGCTCATCGATAAAAATTATGATTTTTGCCATGAACTCAAGTTCGGGTTTTTGTTCTTCATTTAGTAAAAGGTCTTCATCTGAAATATCGCCACGCTTAGTATCAGTAAACGCCACGTCAGACTTCGTGTTCTTGACTTTTTGATTAAACTCCCCTATATTACGCACGTTATTTTCAGCGAATAATGAATACCGCCGTGTCATCTCATTAACCGCCCAACCCAATGCACCTGCGGCTTTTTTAGGGTCGGTGACTACTGGTGTTAATAAATGAGGGATTCCGCTATAAATAGCAAACTCCACCATCTTAGGGTCAATCATCATCAGACGGACTTCGTCGGGTGTCGCTCTGTAAAGAATACTCATAATAATCGAGTTTACACAAACTGATTTACCAGAACCAGTTGTCCCCGCAATCAAGATATGTGGCATTTTTGCTATATCGGAAATAATGATTTCGCCCGTAATATCTCGCCCGATTACTGTAGCAAGCTTGCCGTCATCACCATTACCTGAACTCTCACCAGCTTTACGAAACTCGTCAGAATCGATTAGTTCACGAAAAGCCACCATATCACGAATAGTGTTAGGGACTTCTACTCCAACCGCCGATTTCCCTGGTATAGGTGCTTCCATTCGTACACCCGCCGCCGCTAAATTTAGTGCGATGTCGTCAGTGAGATTGGTAATCTTAGAGATTTTTACACCGGGTGCTGGTTGAATTTCATATCGAGTTACAGACGGACCACGGACTACTCCAACAATCTTAGTCAAAACCCCAAAGCTCTTTAGCGTTTCAACTAACTTAATCGAATTAGCTTCAAGTTCGGACTCGACATCCGATTCAGTGCGTTTTTTAACAACTTCGTCAAGTAAATCGACCCCTGGTAGCGAATAAAGTTGTTGATGTGCCGCAAAAGCTGCCAATGCGTTTAGTCGTTCAAAATCTGATTTGGGTTTACTTTCTATATCATCTGATGTTTCGGTGACACTGCCAACTTCTGAGTCAGTCGCAGTTCCAGATACGCTAGCTATAACCGAGCTTTCCAGCTGTTCTTTTTCAGTACTTTCGAGCCCTTCTTGCTTTTGAAGTTCATCAAGTGCAACAACAGCAGGATTATCGACTGATTCTATGTCGAATGGTGGTTCATCTGAATTTTCGTCAGGTGCGATATACACAGGAGGTGTAGGTAAGTCCAGCGTTTTTGAATCAGTGATTATGTCTGATTCATCTATAGCATCAGACTCCGATTCATTTGTTACATCAGATTTGTTTGGAACTTCTGGCACGTCAGAAACGTCAGATTCAATCACTGCTTCTATTTCGCCGAGCTTAGCTTTGCCACCGATTTCTTCCTCGATTTTTTGCTCCGCCGCTTTCATTTTTGCGTATGCCATATCAGTTTCAGCTTGTTTGGCAGTTTCTTCTCTTGCTTCGGCTAAATATTCAGCTTCTTGTTTATGTAGTGCGTGCTGTTGTTTTGCGAAAGAGTGAGCTTTTTTAAAAGGCTTTACAACCAGTTTCAAAAACGCATCTACAGTGATATTTCCCATAAGCATAATAAATACAAAAAGGATTAGGAGTACAATAATGCTCCCCCCAACTCGACCAAACAGGCTTAGCGGGAAACCGAGAATCATTCCGACAACACCACCACCAGAAAGCTCTTGTCCAGCACGGTACATTTCGCCGATTCCAACGACTTCTCCCACCGCAATCACCTGTACAGCACCGCTTGCTAAAAGAATCATCACAGTCAATTGGAGCATCTTAACCACTAATGCCGATTTATGAACAGTTTTCGCTAACATGACTGACGCATAAATCAAAACAGGACCAATCACAAAAACCGATAGTCCAAAAACTCCTCGCAAAAATCTATGAATAGCGTACCAAGCGGGACCAGTGTCGCTAAGAGAAACGACCGAAAACGCCATCACTAACAACCCGATGACAAACAGTAGCACCGAATAAATGTGGCGTTTTCTTTGGTTTCGTTTGATTGCCTGTTCTTTTTCTAAATCACGGCGAGCTTTTTCTGCCGTTTTTGAATTAGTTTTTTTACGTTCTGCCATTTTTGCTCTTCCTAATTTTTATAATCTCACAGTAATTCCAGTAATGTTTTCAAATACGCCCCAGATAACACAGAGTATACCAAGCGTCATTACATAAATCGCAAAGATTTTAAATTTTTCTTTCTTTACCACATATTTCACTAATTTTATTGCCATCAACCCCACAATCATCGCAACAAAGAATCCGAGTGTTAAAGCTCCCCAGTTGAGCGAATCGGAAACGCCATCACGGTAAGCTTGTGCTAATTCGATGCCCTCAAGCAAAGTCCCTCCAGCGATTGCGGGGATTCCGAGTAGGAACGAGAATGTCACCGCTGTCTTTCGCGAAAGCCCTCTAAACAGCCCCACACTTATGGTCGAACCCGAACGCGATATACCAGGGAAAAGTGCAACCACTTGAAAAAAACCGACTAACAACGCATCTTTAACACGCATATCGCTACCTTGTTTTATGCCTTTAACACAAGTGTCAGCTAAAAACAATAACATCGCCGTGAATGTAAACGCCACACCTTCAAAAATAATGTCGCCATCACCAATCGGTGCTGTAAAAAAACTTGAAAAGAATGAAGCAGGTATTAAACAAGCAGTTCCTATAATCACCATAAACAGCATTCGTCTATCATCGTTCATATCAGACCATGAGAATTTTAGAGTAAAAATATCAACTATAGATAAAAAAAACTCACGAATAATTCCATATACCGCCTGTCTAAAAGCTATAAATATAGAAACAAGCGTTCCTGCATGAAGAACTATTGATATCGTCAGCCCATGGTCTTCAATACTCATAAAATGTTGTGCAACCGACAAGTGACCTGAACTGGAAACTGGAATAAATTCAGTAAGTCCTTGAACAATCGCTTGGATTAAAATTGTTATGTACTCCATTGTTTATCTCCTATATATAATTGATACATTAGACCTCCCCAGAAACTAACGCACAGCGGCTTTTCGGCTAATTTTCCACCTTACTGCGTTAATTTTTCGTTAAATATCCTCAGATATTCGCCTCAAAATTGCCTTGTATAGCAAAAAATTAGCGTTCAAGTCCACACGCAGTTAGTTTCCGTGGAGGTCTATTACTACTATATCACAATTTTACAAAGAAGTCAAGCTCTAATGAGCATTGCTTGTAATAATTCTTGAATTTGTTCATACAGCTCTGGTTCGATGAATCTTACAATTGTCACCGAAAATACAATCGCCACAGCTAATATCGCTTGAATACAAAGTATTTTTACAAAACTGAAATTTCTGCTATTACGAGTGTTTCGAGATTTGCGGGAAAAAACACGCCTTTCTTTCTTTGAAAGAAAGGCATCATCGGTAAAAGTCGGCATTTTTTCGCCTTGAATATCATTTAGTGTGTTTGTACGAACACCAATATCTCCAACAGTCTCCAAAATGTCAAACGTTTCAGAAACTGCTGGTAGTTTTGGATTTTCGTGGGTTTTGGAGTTTTTTTCATTGTTCTCTGATTTTTCTGCATACTCGGCGTTTTCGGCATACTTTCGCCGAAAGTGTTCTAACACTTCTTCAATTGGGAAAGGCGTTTGCTGCATATTTCAAATTCTCCATTTTCTACATTTGTTCTTAATTTGATTACAACATCATCACCACTAACAATTTCGTTAGACAACAGCTTTTCGGATAATGGGTTCTCAATTTTTGCGGTAATCAATCGCCTGAGCGGTCTTGCACCATATTCTTTGTCATAGCCTTTTTGCGAAAGGTTATCTATGACTTCGTCTGAAAAACTAAGCGAAATTTCGAGGGATTTTGCACGTTCGACAACTTCAGACAACAACAATCTACAAATATTGGATATTGAATTGTGTGATAGCTTTTCAAATACGATTATGTCATCTAATCGATTAACAAATTCAGGTTTGAATGCTTTTTTGAGTTCGTTCATAACTCTTTTATTCACAGCGTTAGATTCAGCATCAGCGGTTAGCACATCCGCACTAAATCCGATTTGTGTGCGTTCATCAGTAATCATAGATGCACCAACATTTGATGTCATAATCAAAACACAATTCTTGAAAGAAACTTTACGCCCATCTGAAGAAGTCAAAACCCCATCTTCCATAATCTGCAAGAAGATATTGTATACATCAGGGTGAGCTTTTTCGATTTCGTCAAACAAAATCACTGAATATGGTTTACGGCGAATTTTTTCGGTGAGCTTCCCCCCGTCATCATAACCCACGTATCCTGGTGGTGAACCTATTAGCTTTGAGATTGAATGTTTCTCCATAAATTCCGACATATCAAGCCTGATTAACGCTGACGATGAGCCAAAAAGCTCTTTGGCGAGTACTTTACTAAGTTCGGTTTTTCCCACACCAGTAGGACCTAAGAAAATAAATGTTCCGATTGGGCGTTCAGGGTTAGAAAATCCAACTCTGCTACGTTTAATCGCTTGTGACAGCACCGTAATTGCCTTATCTTGCCCAATGACTTGTTTTCGCAAATTGTCTTCAAGAACGCCAACTTTTGTTGCCTCATCAAAAGTGATTCGATTTACTGGAATTCCTGTTTGCTTTGCTACAAGTTCTGCGATTGAATCGGCGGTGAGTTCTCTACTCAAAACTTCGGGATTTTCATTAGATTTAAAGCTTTGTAATTCTGCTTTTAATTCACGTTCTTTATCGCGAAGTGATGCCGCTGTCTCAAAATTTTGTGTATTGATTGCGGCGATTTTTTCTCCAGTAACCCGCTTTAATTTTTCTTCTACTTGGCGAAGTTCTGGAGGTGTAGTAAACATTCTAAGTCGCATTAGTGATGCCGCCTCATCGATTAAATCTATGGCTTTATCTGGGAGGAAACGGTCACTAATATAACGCGATGAAAGTTCAACCGCCGCTTTGATTGCACAGTCACATATTTTCACATCGTGATGAACTTCATACTTATCCCTAAGTCCTTCCAGAATACAAATCGCTGTAGCTTCATCTGGTTCTTCAATTGTAATAGGTTGAAACCGCCTTTCTAAAGCCGAATCTTTTTCTATAAATCTGCGATATTCTTCGTTAGTGGTAGCACCAATTAGCTGAATTTCTCCTCGCGCTAACATTGGCTTCAAAATATTTGCGGCATCGATTGCACCTTCTGCCGCACCTGCTCCTATAATCGAGTGTAGTTCATCTATAAAGAGTATGACATTTCCGTCTTTAATCGTTTCGTCGAGTGCGGATTTAATTCGCTCCTCAAAATCACCACGATATTTTGCACCTGCGAGCATTGACGAAAGGTCAAGCATTAAAATTCGCTTGTGTTTGAGCAGTTTCGGGGCGTTCCCTAATGCGATTTTGAGTGCTAATCCTTCAGCTACTGCAGTTTTACCGACACCGCTTTCGCCGACTAAGCAAGGATTATTTTTGCGACGACGCATGAGAGATTGAATTACACGTTCGATTTCGTCATCACGGCTCACAACAGGGTCGATTTTATTCTGCCTTGCCATTTCGGTAAGGTCGCGACAGTATTTGTACAAAGCAGAGTTTTTTTGCTTTTTAGTAACTGTTCCTGTTCCAGAACCACTCCCTGAATTCAAACTTCTTGATGTGGATTTTGATGAACCACTTCCATAACCTATATCACTAAGCAGGTCATCATCACCAAAACTGTTGTGATTAGAACCCCTTCTGTAACCGCCATGCTTGTCAGAATAATGTTCAGCGTTGATGACTGGACAATCGTTCAAAAGCTCGGTAAGATTTACGCCAAATTCACGTATAATCTGGGCAGCGTAACAATCATGGTCTTTGATTAACGCACGCAATAGATGTTCGGTTCCTATTAGTACGTGTGAATTTGAACTCGCTAACGCACCAGCAATCGGTGATGATTTTGCCTCAAAGAGTGCCGCTTCGAGAATGCGTTTGCTTCGTGGAGTAAAGTCACCCGAAGTTAGCTTAGTGGGGATTCCTCGCCCCACCACTTCTTCTATTTTTGCTACAAGAGCATCTTTTTCAATTTTGTGCTTAGCTAATGCTTTTTTTGCCATGCTGAAATTTTTAGTGTTTTGATTGTCAGAATCATCAGCATTGCCTTCATTTTCGCTAAGCAATCCACATAAGATATGTTCGCTCCCTATATAAATATGCCCGAGGTTTTCAGCAGATTTAACTGCTTGATTTAATGCGATGTTGGCTTTTTCAGTAAAGTCATTAAATTGAATCATTATTGCACTTCCTTTGGTTATAAAATTTGCTCTTAGTTTGTCCTTAATATTGGTTAAAATATATTCAGTTAATCACTAAAAATACCTTGAAAATGCGTTTTAGATTTGCAATTTTAAAAAAATTCAAGAAATTTCGCAAAAAGCCTTGTAAAATAAAACAATGTGTGCTATAATGATTATAAAGTACTTTGTGTTGTTATGTACTTGGTTAAACTACAAACCCAAAAGGAGGGAAATATATGAATTCACAATTAAAGCGTGGAACGCTCGAAATGTGTGTGTTAGTAATTGTCAGCCGTAAAGACTGTTATGGATATGAATTAATCAACCAGATTTCGGCGTGTATGCAGATTACCGAAGGCACGATTTATCCGCTATTAAAGAGACTTAAAGAGCAAGGGAGCATTGATTCATATATAGTAGAATCGCAGGAAGGTCCGCCACGTAAATACTATTCAATTACTGAAGAGGGCGAACGTACAAAACAAGTTCAGCTACAAGAATGGCAAGAATTTATAAATGGTGTCAAAAAAATAATAAACGGAGGTGGTAGCGATGAATAAAAATCATAATAATAGCACGTTTGAATTTATGGTGAACCTTTCGAGCGAGCTTGATAAGTTTAAAATTTTGCCGAATGAAAAAGAAGAAATTCTAAATGATTTTGAAAGGCATTTTGAAGAGGGTATTTCTCACGGTTTAACCGAACAACAAATCAGTGAAAACTTAGGCGATGTTAAAGAAATCGCCAGCCAGTATAACGAACAAACAACAAACACCGACAGTAAATTCAAGTCCGAAAAGTTAAAGCTAAATTTTGAAGAATTTGCAAATGTAGTCGGTAAGCCAAGCAAGGGCATAAATGAGGCAATTCATTTGACTCACTTTATGCCTGCCGTAAGAAATCAGGCTTCTGAGATTGGCGATAAAATAGGTTCTCAAGTTAACGAGTTTGGGAATAAAGTTGACATTGGCGGATTAATCGGGATTCTTGCCCTAGATATATTTGTATTTTCGTGGGCGATTCCTGCTTTGTTCTCAGTTATTCTCGGTTATTTCAGCATAGTAATAAGTTTTTTTGGAACCGGTATTGCGTTAGTACTTGGTGTGCCAATATCATTTGTATTGCCACTAGTAATTGATACTTCGATTTCAACAATGGGTATGGTCTTCCTCGGAATTGCGTTCTTAGCGCTAAGTGGGCTTGGAGGGATTCTTGGAATCAGCATTGCTAAAGGCTTTATAGGTTGCATAAAATCAATTATAGACCTTCACGGAATGTGGATTTGTGGAAAAAAGGTTTTCACACCTAAATCCACCCAATTGGAAGAATCAGAATGTTCAGAAACAACAGAAATATCAGAAAGTGAGGTTTCAGCATGAAAAAATCAAAAAAACTAATTAGGAATTTGGCAATTATATTTGCAACTGTATTTGCGATTTCGTCTTTGGGCTTTGCTGTAACTATGTTAAGTTCGCCAAACGATACTATGCCGTATCTACACATTTCGTGGGGTGATTTTGCGAATATTACTGGTACCAACTTAAACAATGGCGAAATAACCGAAATAGACGAAATATTCTCAAACGTCAACATACATGGTGTAAGTTCTAATATAGTGATTGCCGCTTCTGATGATGAAAAAACGAGAATCGAGTTTTCACATAGCAATAATTTAGCCTCGCTCGAAACTATAGTGCAAAACGATACACTCTACGTTCGTGAAAGATGGCGACGGGGCATTCAACTATTCGGCATTAACGCACGAGTTAATATGCGAATTTGGCTTCCCAAAAGACAATATGACAACATCTATCTACGTTTGACTAGCGGAAGTCTCGCCACCGAAAACTTCACGCTTGATAGTAAAAATCTAAATACACGAATTACCAGCGGGCGTATAGAAGCAGATGTTTCTGTTTACGAAAACTATACAGTGAGGGTGACTTCTGGCACAGTAGATTTAAACGGCGTTTCGGGTAATGGCGAGGTTAGACTGACCTCTGGTAATGTTACGTTGCGATATGTAAAATGGAACGAATCTTTCAAAGCAAACGTAACAAGTGGAGATTTGAACATTCACCTCCCTGAAAACTCTGGCATTAGGCTTAATAGTAGGGTGACTTCAGGGAGAATTCATTATGAGTTAGGTGATGATTCTGGAAGAATAGGTACAGCAAGCGGAATAAACTTCGGTGGAGAAAATATTCAAACCGCAGAATTGAATTTGACTTCTGGTAGAATTAGGATTATGAGTGTATATTAGACCTTTAGGGCTGTTGAATAAATCAACAGCCCTAAATATACATTCCTAAGTTTATAGTCGATTACCATTATAGTAATTCAATTTGTATAATTTGTAAAATCTCATAAAAATCAACCCGAAACGCTTCACCGTTTCGGTGTAGGGCAATATCTGTTGACAAAATCGTATTTTTGTGATAGAATAGTGATAGAATAGAAAAATCAAACAAGGGAAGTTCTAAATATAATGAAAATTTCACAAATATATAATAAAGGTAAAACTGTATTCGGAGTAGAGGCTTTTCCTCCTAAAAAAGGGATGGCGACTGAAAAAATTTATGCCGCACTTGAAGAAATCGCATCGATTAAACCAGACTACATAAGTGTGACCTGCGGTGCTGGAGGGAGCGACTCTGGCGGTGGCACACCTACGATTGAGGTTTCATCGCTAATAAAAAACAAGTGCAAAATAGAAACTGTTGCTCACCTCACTTGTGTGGCTTCAACTAAAACTGAAGTTGAACAAACGTTATCTGCTCTAAAAGCTCATAACATTGAAAACATACTCGCACTTAGAGGAGATATTAACCCCGACATTCCACGAAAGAACGATTTCACCTATGCTTCAGACTTAGCGGCGTTTATAATCAAACAAGGCGGATTTGAGGTATCGGCTGCTTGTTATCCAGAAGGTCATAGTGAGGCGGAAAATAAAAATGCTGATTTAAAGAACCTCAAGAAAAAAGTAGACGCTGGTTGCCAAACGCTAATTAGTCAGGTATTCTTTGATAATGCGTTTTTTTATGATTTCGCCGAGAAATCAAGGCTAATCGGAATTGAAGTTCCGATATCTGCTGGAATTATCGCAGTCACTAGCAAAAAGCAGATTGAACGTATGGTGTCAATGTGTGGAGCGTCACTCCCGCCTAAATTTGCGAAAATGATTGCCAAGTATGAATCGCGTCCTGAAGCATTGCGTGATGCGGGAATTGCTTATGCAACAGAACAAATTATCGACTTGATTGCAAACAACGTAGAGGGCATTCACTTTTATGCTATGAATAGCCCTTATGTCGCCCGAAAAATTTACGATAATATCAAAGGTCTGCTATGACTATAGACGAAAAGCAATATGAAGACATTCTAAACCGATTCATTCCGAAATATATAGGTCGAGTATTTACTGTAGAAGGCTGTCCGGTACCACTAATCGGCGATGACATCAAACATCATATCAAGGATTGTAAAAAGCTCTTGATTAGTGCCGCTACTCTCGGATCGGAATTTGACAAAACACTGCGACAACTTCAGCTCGAAGACATGGCTGGTGCTTTTATTTTAGATAGGCTTTCAGGCAAACGATTGCATAAGTTTTGTTGTGAAAAAGACTGTGAGGTTTTGGAATTATCGAGCGTTGTTGCAAACTCAAATGCAGTAGGGTTCAGCCCAGGATACGGTGATTTTCCGTTAAGCGTCAACCGTGAGATTGTTACAGTGCTTGACGCTTCAAAAAAAATCGGGATTTGTGTTCTGGACTCATTTATGCTTACGCCTCAAAAATCAATTACGAGAATTGTAGGAATTAGGAGTAATTAAAGTTTATGACTTTTCAAAATCTATTAAAGAAAGATTTTATAATATTCGACGGAGCAATGGGAACGGAATTGCAAAAGAGAGGGCTCAAACCTGGAGAAGCTGCCGAGCTGTTTAATTTCACTTCACCTCAAAAAGTTGCCGAAGTCAACCGTGCATACGCTGAAGCTGGCTCTGACATAATCAGTGCGAATACTTTTTGTGCTAATCGTTATAAGCTATCAGATTTATCGAAAACTCCTCACGAAGTAATTGCCACTGCTGTAGAAATCGCACGAAAAGCAGTTAGTGACTTTCCAGACGTATTAGTCGCACACGACATAGGTCCGATTGGTCAGCTACTTTGCCCTACTGGGACTTTGTCTTTCGATGAAGCGTATGTTCTTTTCGCCGAACAAGTCAAAGCTGGAGTAAAAGCAGGAGCGGACTTGGTCGCTTTGCAGACTTTTTCAGATTTGCTTGAACTAAAAGCCGCAATCCTCGCTGTAAAAGAAAATTCAGACTTACCAGTAATTTGCTCGATGACTTTTGAGGATACAGGTCGAACTTTTACAGGATGTCCGGTTTCGGCGTTTGCGATTACGGCATCTGGATTAGGGGCAGACTTAATCGGAGTAAACTGTTCACTAGGTCCAAAAGAACTTAGTGGCATTGCGAATGAACTTTTGAGGTTTAGCCAAGTTCCAGTAGCGTTGAAACCAAATGCTGGTCTACCAGACCCTGTAACTGGTGAGTTTGGGCTAAACGCCGATGAATTCACTCAAGAAATGCTACCTATGGCAAAGAGTGGCGTAAAACTTCTTGGTGGTTGTTGCGGAACTACTCCAGAGCATATTCGCCAACTTAGAAAAGCTGTGACTGGTCTAAAACCAGTACTGGTCAAACCGCCCGAAATAGTAGCGGTATGTTCTGGAACTAAAACTGTTTTGCTCGACCAGCCACGTGTAATCGGCGAACGAATCAACCCGACTGGTAAGAAACTATTCAAAGAAGCCCTCAAAAATAACGACACTGATTATATTTTAGGACAAGCGTTTGAGCAAATCAAAGCAGGTGCCGACATTCTTGATGTAAACGTTGGTCTACCTGAAATCGATGAATGTAAGATGATGCTTACTGTTACCGAAGCATTACAGAGTGTATGTGACTTACCTCTACAAATAGACAGTAGCGACCCTTTAGTCATAGAAACAGCACTCAGGCGATACAATGGTAAAGCAATTGTTAATTCGGTTAATGGCAAAGCGGAAAGCCTTTCGGCAATTCTGCCAATCGTAAAAAAATACGGTGCATCGGTAATCGGGCTGACGCTTGATAATAATGGCATTCCAGACACGGCTGAAGAACGCTTACAAATTGCACGGTCGATTTTAGAAGCCGCAACCTCTTATGGAATTAGCAAAGAAGATGTTTTGATTGACTGTCTGACTATGACGGTTTCGACCAACTCCAAAGCTGCACTCACCACGCTTGAGGCGGTAAGGCTTGTAAAAGCTGAACTCGGTTGCAAAACAACTCTTGGTGTATCAAACGTGTCTTTTGGGCTTCCGCAACGTGGGATTCTAAATGCGACTTTTTTGACTCAAGCATTACACAACGGGCTTGATTTACCGATTATAAATCCAAATGCTGTTGGCGAAATGAACGCTGTTAGAGCTTTCAAAGCCTTAAACGATTACGATATCAATTCTGAAGAATATATCAAGGCATATTCTGATTCAGCGGGTTCTAAAATTGATTCAGCTAAGCCTGATTCGACTAAAAGCATTTCGATTTCAGATGCTGTAATTGCTGGACTCAAAAAAGATGCACTTAGTGTTACCGAAAATCTTCTGCAAACTTTACCCGCACTGGAGATTATAAACGAACACTTAATTCCCGCACTCGACAAAGTCGGTAGCGAGTTCGAGAGTGGGAAATTGTTCTTACCACAATTGATTCGTGCGGCAGAAACTGTTGGTGTCTGCTTTGATTTAGTGCGTACAAAAGTAGCTAAGTCTGGTGAAACGGGAAATTCTGATGAGGCTTCTGAATCTATTAACACTATTATTTTGGCGACAGTTCAAGGCGATATTCATGATATTGGCAAAAATATCGTAAAAGTTCTGTTACAGAATTATGGCTATAAAATCATCGACCTTGGCAAAGATGTTGCACCAGAAACTATTGTCGATTGTGCAATAGAAAATGCGGTTAAGCTAATCGGGCTGTCAGCGTTGATGACGACCACGCTCCCTCCGATGGAGCAAACAATTGAGCTTTTGAAATCACGCGGACATGATTGTAAAGTCATGGTGGGTGGGGCAGTTCTAAACGCCGATTATGCCAAATCAATCGGAGCGGATTTTTACGCTAAAGATGCCAAGGGTGCTGTCGATATTGCCAAAAGTGTATTTTAGAGACTCTAATAGATGAAAGGAATTCATGGTCATATGAATAACGAACGTATTGGGTGGAACGAATTTAAATCTGGTTTGTGGGAGCGTGAGATTGATGTTAGGGGATTTATCGACTTAAACTATACCCCGTATGAGGGTGACGAGTCTTTCTTACAACCGCCGACTGAAGATTCAATTGAACTATGGCAGTGTGTTTTAGAATACTGCAAAATCGAAAATGAATACGGCATTCTTGACGCTGAAACCAAGGTGCCTTCTAAAATCTCGGCATATAAACCAGGGTATATCAATCGTGATATTGAAAAGGTGGTAGGATTACAAACTGATAAACCTCTCAAGCGTGGGATTATGCCTTTTGGTGGACTAAACGTTGTTAGAAGTGCTCTCAAATCTTACGGATATGAACTCCACCCTGATACTGAAAAAATCTTCGCCGAATATCGTAAAACACATAATGACGGTGTGTTTGATGTCTACACCGAAGAGATGCTAAAAGCTCGTAAAAGCGGAATTATCACTGGGCTTCCAGATGCGTATGGGCGTGGGCGGATTATCGGTGACTATCGCAGGGTAGCACTTTATGGAACTGACTTTCTAATCGAACAAAAGTTATCTGAAAAGAAAGAGCTTGATTGCTCTGAAATGGATGATGCGACTATTCGACTTAGAGAGAATATCAGCGAACAAATCCAGTCACTCAAAGAATTAGTGGCGATGGCAAGTAGTTATGAATTTGACATTTCTAAGCCAGCTACAACCGCTCGTGAAGCTATTCAATGGACTTATTTTGGGTTCTTAGCTGCAATCAAACAACAAGACGGTGCAGCTATGAGTTTGGGGCGTGTTTCAACTTTTATTGATATTTATATTGAACGTGACATCAAAAACGGTGTTTTAACCGAAGTAAAAGCTCAAGAGTTAATCGACCATTTTGTAATGAAACTGCGTATGGTTAGATTTTTGCGCTCGGTTGAGTACAACAATCTTTTTTCAGGCGACCCAACGTGGGTGACTGAATGTATCGGCGGTATGAGCGAAGACGGGCGAACTCTTGTAACTAAAACTTCATTTAGAGTTCTTCGTACACTCTACAACTTAGGTGCCGCACCTGAACCGAATTTGACTGTGTTATGGAGTGTAAATCTCCCTCGAGCGTTCAAGAATTATTGTGCCAAAGTGTCAATTGATACAAGTTCAATCCAATACGAAAATGACGACCTCATGCGCGGATACTGGGGAGACGATTATGCAATCGCTTGTTGCGTTTCCGCGATGAAGCTCGGCAAACAAATGCAGTTCTTTGGGGCAAGGGCGAATTTAGCTAAGGCACTTCTGTATGCAATTAACGGCGGCAGAGATGAAAAGAGCGGGGTTCAAGTAGGACCTGAATTTGCTCCGATTACGAACGAATACCTCAATTATGATGAAGTTTGCCGCAAATTCGACCAAGTGATGGAGTGGCTAGCAGGGCTGTATATCAGCACCCTAAACGTCATTCATTATATGCACGACAAATATAATTATGAAAGCCTTCAGATGGCATTACACGACAAAGAAATCCTTAGAACTCAAGCAACTGGGATTGCGGGATTGTCTGTCGTGGTGGATTCACTTGTGGCGATTAAACACGCCAAAGTCAAAGCTATCAGAGATGACACTGGACTTGCGATTGATTACGAAATCGAAGGCGATTACCCTGCTTTCGGAAATAATGACGCTGAAGTCAACGAAATTGCAGCTGATTTAGTTAAGTCTTTTATGACCAAGCTCAAAAAACATTCAACTTATAGAGAAGCCGTTTCTACAACGTCGATTCTCACCATAACTTCAAACGTAGTATACGGCAAGAAGACCGGGGCAACTCCTGACGGGCGCAAAGACGGTGAGCCGTTTGCTCCTGGAGCCAACCCTATGCACGGGCGTGACAAGAAAGGTGCGATTGCATCACTGGCATCAGTTTCTAACCTACCGTATGCTTATGCTCTCGATGGCATTTCTTACACTTTTTCGATTGTACCTTCTGCACTTGGCAAAAATGAAACCGCTCGAATAAACAACCTTTGTGGAATTTTGGACGGTTATTTCGCCGATAACGGACATCATATAAATGTAAACGCATTCGACCGTGAAACGTTACTTGATGCGATGGAAAAACCAGAATTGTATCCACAACTTACCATCCGTGTATCTGGTTACGCCGTCAATTTTGTCAAGCTGACTAAAGAACAACAGCTTGATGTTATTCAAAGAACTTTCCATGAAAAAATATGAGGTAATCGTAATAGAAAATCTAAACCAAACTGCAACAATCCATTCAATCGAAACTTGTGGGACTGTAGATGGACCTGGTATTCGGTACGTAGTTTTTATGCAGGGTTGTCCGCTTCGATGTATATACTGTCACAACCCTGATACTTGGCGAAAAAAAAGCAAGAGTGCTCATATCAAATCAGTAGAAGAGGTCTTGGAGGACGTGTTAAAATACCGCTCATATTTTCACTTTTCGGGCGGAGGAATCACCCTCACAGGAGGTGAACCGCTGTTGCAGAAAAACTTCACCAAGTCCATGTTCGCCGAGTGCAAGAAAGAGGGTTTGCACACAGTCCTCGACACTTGCGGTGATATCGAAATAGATGACGACGTGAAAGAAATCTTGCACCTTACTGATTTAGTTCTGCTCGACATCAAGAGTATTAACGCTGACACATACAAGAAGACAACTGGCGGTGTCGGCGAACTGGAACGTGTTTTGCGTTTTAGTGAGCTTTTGAAAGAACTAAGCATCCCAACTTGGGTGAGGTTCGTACTAGTACCAGCGCTTACTGACAACGAAAACGAACTTCACGAATTAGCGTCTTATATTCAGACGCTTTCCAACGTCGAAGCAGTCGGAATTTTGCCGTTCCACCAACTCGGCGCGTTCAAGTGGGAAGAATTGAGCCTTGATTACAAACTGAAATCCACGCCTGAACCGACAATCACCGAAACAAAACGTGTTAAAGAATTGTTTCGTTCCTATGGACTTGTGGTGAGGTGATGTCGCTGATGGTCGCAAAAAAACTCACCTGTCTGAAAATGACAGGTGAGTTTTTTGAAAGTTCGGGTGTGATACCCCGATGCTCTGCGGTGTTACCGAACATTTGACTTAACTCACGTTGTGTGATACGTTACAATTTCTTCCTTGACATCTGCTAAAATTAACATTATCTGGGTGAGTGAATCGTGGAAGATTCATGTTGTTTACGGTTTCTAAGAAATGAGCAGTAGTTCTTCCACCATTGATTGTAACGTGTGAGCCACGCACACCACCACCATGAAACGCCAATCTTGAATAAGCAATCGTTGTAGTGGTGTTGTTGAGAGTTAAACCAGATTGACCGCGTATTCCGCGATTATGTGCTGCAATTCTCAAAGTTGCGTTATTAACCGTAGTACTTCCAGAAGCGTTAATGCCGTCTTCAGCTACGTCAAGAACAAAAGTTCCGCCAGTAATAACGATATTCCCTGTCGCACGAATACCACGTCTACTTCCGATATCTGCAGGGACGTTGTTACCTCTCCCAAAGCCACCGCCAACTGTTGCGGTTATATTACTATTACCAAGAATATTAACATTAACTTCAGCATGAACAGCATCGCTACGAGATGTTATGTTAAGTATAGAGCCGTTACGAATTGTGAGGTTGCCATGTTGTGCACCCGCCACACGTAAACCTTTTCTATTTACATTTAGATTAAGTCGAGAGTTATCAATTACCATAGCGTGACGCGAACGAAGCCCGTTAGCGTGTGCCGACTGAACGTTTAGATTTGTATTTGAAACGGTAAGAGTCGTTCCGCGTGCGTGAATACCGTGTGCGTGTCCCCCACGAAGATTCAGCGTTCCACTACCAGTTACAGTCAACGGGGTTTCAGATGTAAACAAAGCGGCATTACGGTTATTATTATCTGCAAGCGTATCTTCATTTGCGTTTGTTTCTTCGAGTTCTTCGTCAGTAAGCCTTGGTGCACGTGTATCAGTTAGATTGTTAGTCGTTCCAGCAGGGCTGTAGACTATAAGAGAACCCACTCTGCTCGTTGCACGAATCGCAGGACCTGCGTTATTCGTGATATTAACGTTGTTTAGAGTGAGATGTACCTCACCACCTGGGAAACCATCATTACGCCCGACAACTACTATGCCGTTATTCATCGTGCCATTAATTGTATAGCGCCCTGGTCGTCTAATCGAAATACGCCACGCACCGTTGTCTATGCTATCGACACGCACACAATCATTAGACGCATCAGCAGTTGGTCTTTCGCCACCTCTAAGTGTAATCACGTTAGTGTAGTTACGAGGAGCAGTTGTACCAGTAGTGGTTGCCACGGTAGTCGTAGCAGGAGTAGTTTCTCCAGGCGTTGTCGCAACTGGTGATGTAGCTACAGTAGTCGTAACTGTTGTAGCAAGTGTGGTTTCAGCAGTGGTTTCATCGATGTCGCTTTCAGTAAGTAATGCAGCAATCACTGATTCTGCTTGTCTTCTTGTGTCGGGGCAGGTGACATCTTCTAAAGCGACTTCCTCACCAGTCAAAACATTTATTACTGTTCCGCATAGTAGAACTTGATACTCTGAAACTACTACATCAGGTGGGTCAGTTTCACGTTGGTCACGTGAGTCTTCGACATTCTCTGCGTCAGTAGTTATAAAAACTGGAGAATTACCACCTGTGCTATCACCAGTGGCAACTACAACCGCACCAATTAGTGCAAGCACCAAAACTCCCGAACCACCGATTGCGATGATTTTGGTGTTTTTGGGTAATTTTGAAAAGGTTTCTTTACAATTTCCGAAGATTTCTTTTATTTTTTCCATTTTATTTCGACCTTTCATTCTATACTATATGTTAAGATTATAATTAAGTGTTTTTTTATGAACATTTTATGCTGTTAAGACATAAGTATGTAGAAAACATCGTGCAAATTACTACACGATGTTTATCAAAACGAGAATTGCGGGGTGTCGGCAACTCTGCCACTGAGCAGGTAACTTGAGAGAACTTCGCCGTTGTGGGTTTCGGGTTTTTGAGGGTTGGCAGAGCCACCCCTGCAGCTCTTGCTTGCTTACATTTGAACTCTATCGTCTCTCTTAGCAAGCATGAGAGTGATATTTAAGTTACCGTTACGAGTTCTTAGTTCGTCAATCATTGCTTTTTCGTCGATGCCTTGTTTTAGTGAGATTGAGTAAGAAACTTCATAAGTAGCACCAAGGTCTACGAGTTTTACGCGTGCTATGTCCCACGAATATGCGTATTTTTCGAAAATTGGCGTAAACATTTCACCATAGCTGATACTTTCTGGAACGTTAATCCGCAAAACTTTAGGTTCACTCTTAGATTCGCCGTAGCTAATCGAGCTGAGAACCGAAAGAACAACGCAGAGAAGAATCGCAATTACAGTACCGTAGAATACAAAACCAGTACCGCACGCAATACCGATTGCCATCGTTACAAATATGAACGAAAGGTCTTTCGAGTTTGCAGCCGCACTCCTAAATCGTGTGAACGAGAAAATACCTGCTAACGAGAATGCTGCTGCAAAGTTGTCACCGATTAAGAAAACAACTGCCGCAATTACTGGAGGCAAAATCATAAGAGTAATTGCAAAGTTTTGCGATGGTGTGCCTTTTTTTGTCACCGACTTGTATAACGAACTCATAACAAAACCCATTACGAGAGCTGATATTACTATGAAAAAGAAAACGATTGTAGGTGCAACCCTCGCACCATACCAGTCAAGAGGAATTACGTTACCAAACGTAAATAAATCACCAAACGAAAAGTCGACAGACGAAACATCACCAATGTGCGAGCTACCGCCTCCGGTAAATGGATTAGCAAGTAATAATGTTGACATTGTTAAAGAATCTCCTTTATTTATAATTTAATTTTTTGATTTTTTGAAATAGGGCAAAACCACAGGTAGCTCCCCATCTAAATGTCAAGACAATAGTTAAATGGGGTTAATATAAGGGTTCCTACGGCAATGTCCTATAGCGAAGCAAAGCTCCGCTTACGGACATCTTGTTTGGCTTTACGCCGTATGAGTGGCAGTAGTAGTCTGAGCTTCAGCGACCGGTTCAGCCACTTGAATCGGCGGTGGCGGCTTGATATCACCAGTAATCGTTGCAGGCTCAATAATCGAACGCCCATCCTCAAGCTGGCGTTTTATGAAACGCTTGTACTCCTGCCCATATTTAGAGAAGCTACCGCGCCTCATACCATGTTCTGCAAAATAGTCAAGCAACCATTGTGGTAGCGGAGTCGCCGACTTAACTTCCATAATCACCTTCCCACCTGGGAGTAGTTGTTCGCCATGGTCGCCGAGTTCAAGCCCAGTGTTTTCGCGCCGAGTTCGTACATTAAAGTCAAACGAAATCCGCAAATCACGCCCAGGACCACCCTCATCTGGGCTTTTCCCGAAATACGCAATACGGTCATAAGCCAAATAAATCATTGGAACTGGATTGTAGAAATTCAAGGTGTGCTTAAGTTCTTGGAACACCTGATTTCTTACAAATTTTTTGCTTTTCTCGGCTGGAACCTCCCACGTATTGATGAAATCATATGCTTCATGTAACTTCATGGTTACGCGCCGTTTATACACGATTCCTTTATATTTTTTCTTGATTTCAAGATAAACCTTGTCATCGAGTTCGGGTACGCCATAAGCTCTTAACCGTAACTTCTCTTTATATTTCGGTTTTGCAACGGATTGACGGATAATGTTGTGGTCAACCGTATCGTAATAAATATTCGCAATTGAATAAAAATTACCACCTTGATTAAACTCGTCTAAGTTCATGTACCGTGTAAGAAAGTCAGTAATGTGTTTGTACCGCTCCGAATCCATAATGTATTTGATTTCAAGTCTCTTAAAAACCTCTATAGCCATGTTGCCACCCCTTTCTTAATTATATTTATAATACTTAATAATGCTACAATCTCGCCTAAGTTACCTAAAGATTAATTCACGATAACTTTACAGTCTTTATATTATACCACGTTTTAGAGAGTGTGTCAACTATGAATTTTATGGTTATCTTTTTTTCGGCGTTTTGCACAAAAACACTGCATAAAACCACACAAAATCGACATAATTTTTGTACAAAATGACGAATTTTCAAAACCTTGGATTATCATATATATCATGAATTAAAATCACACCAGTTCGCAAAAATTTTTGAGCATTTCAAAACCGCCCTCAGTAAGAATAGATTCAGGATGGAACTGTAGTCCGTACACGTGATGTTCTTTATGAGAAACACCCATAATTTCTCCACACTCTGCCTTAGCGATTACTTTTAAATCAGCGGGGAGCGTTTCGTAAATCCCTGCTAAAGAATGATATCGTGCGACTTGTATAAGCGTATGAGCTTCTCCCGAATTTGAGTTTTTTGAAAATTTCGGGATTTTCCCTGCAAACAACGGACACTCACTTTCAAACTCGATTAAGGAAGACTTGCCGTGCATTAGGGCTTTTGCGTAACTCACCGTTCCGCCAAAAGCCTCAAAAATAGCTTGATGTCCTAAGCATATGCCGAGAATCGGAATTTTAGCATACAATTTCCGGACAACTTCCACACAACAGCCAGCATCTGCTGGTTTTCCGGGACCTGGGGAAATCACAATCTTTTGAGGGTTCAGTTCTTCGATTTGTTCGACCGTGAGTTCATCATTACGAATGACTTTTAGATTCGGCGTGTTTGGGTTATCAGAACCGCTCGAATCGCCTTGCAAAATTTCACCAATATACTGGTATAGATTATAAGAAAAGCTGTCGTAATTATCGATTAGTAGAAACATCAATCTAATCCCCCTTGTGATTGTTCTAACGCTGTTTTTACTGCGGCAGCTTTGTTCACACACTCCTGATATTCATTTTCTGGGTTGCTATCGGCGACTATTCCTGCACCAGAACGCACAAAGATTTTGTTGCCTTTTTTGTAAGCTAAGCGAATTGCAATACAAGTATCCATGTTTCCAGTAAAATCGAGGTAGCCAATTGCACCACCATAAATTCCACGCTTGCAACCTTCGAGTTCGTCAATAATCTGCATAGCACGGATTTTCGGTGCGCCAGAAAGTGTACCCGCTGGTAAGACTGCACCAATCGCATCAAGCCCAGTTTTACTATCAAGAATATCAGCACTCACTACGCTACCGATGTGCATTACGTGTGAAAACCGCAGGATTCGTTTATAATCCTTTTTGTTGACTTTTACGCTACCGAATTTTGCGATTTTGCCTAAATCATTACGCCCCAAATCCACCAGCATATTATGCTCAGCGAGTTCTTTTTCATCAGCCAACAGTTCTTTTTCAAGGGCTTTGTCTTCTATGTCATCTTTTCCGCGTTTACGAGTACCTGCGAGTGGATAGGTGTATAGCCTGCCATTTTCCAACTTGACGAGAGTTTCAGGCGACGCACCAGCGAACTCAAAATCATCACCACTGAAATAGAACATATACGGCGATGGATTCATGCCCCGCAAAACTCGATACGTATCAAAAAGACTACCTTCAAAATCAGCTTCAAACCGATTAGACAATACGACCTGGAAAATGTCGCCCTCTTTGATATAATGTTTAGCTTTTTCGACCATCTCACAATATTCGTCTTTAGAAAAAAGTGCGTTCCATTCAGATTTTAGCTTAGCTTGAGGAGGTGACTGAACATCTTCAATACTTTTGACTAAATTTTTTAGCTTTTCGAGTTCGGCATAACCACGCTCGTATTCTGACTTTAGATTGTTGTCATCATCAATTCTGACATTAACAATAAGCGTGACTTTGTGGTGCTTGTTATCAAAAGCGATTACTTTGTCAAAAAGCATTAAATCGACATCTTGAAAAAAACAGCGGTCTTTTGCGTTCAGTTCCAGTGACGATTCGTAATATTTGGCATAATCGTAAGCAAAATAGCCCACCAATCCTCCACAAAACGGTGGAAGTTCTTCTAACTTAGGGGCTTTATATTTTTTTAGAACTTCTTTAATTCGTTCATTGAGGTCACCATCTTGACTACTGTTGATTTTAAGCTCAGGATTAGGGTTGTATCCTAAAAAGGTGTATCTATCAAATTTTTCACCTTCTCCCACACTTTCAAGAACAAAACAATGTTTAGCTGAAGAGTTCGGACTTTTGAGTGTTTTCATAACTCGCATAGGCGTATACATATCCGATAACATCTCAAGGCTCATAGGATAAACATTATAATCTTCACCAGATTTTTGCAGTTTTATGATTATATTTTTAAATTCTTGATAGCTTTTATTTTTTTGATTTAACACTGTATTAAGTTAAATTCCTCTCATAGCTTGTAGTTTGTATTACCCCACCAACAAAGTCTTAACACCGCGCGCAGGCTTCATCGAGCTTGTGTTCAGTCGACCTTGAGTTCTTGTTTGGCTTGTCGTCAAGCGGACTGCTCATTGGCTCAGCCACTGACACCTCCGCTCTTGTTTGACTATTATATCATACTTTCACAAAAAAGTCAAGACCTTGTCCTACTCACTTTTTATTTGGCATATTCATATAGTAAGCTAAACAAGGGCATAACAAAGGTCGGCTTTGCCGGGCTTTTTATGTCTGCCGAAGAACAGCTAAACAAGGGCGTTTCTAAAAATGAAAGGCGAATAAACCTATGCTTATAAAACGAAAAAATCTGAAAGTTAGAAAAATCGGCATTCGGCTGATTATAATAGGAATTATCGTAATAATCGCCCTAATTGCAATCGATATACGAGTTCGCCCGATGATTCGTGCCGCTGGGGAATTTCAGTGTCAGATGATTGCGGTAAGGCTAATCAACAATGCCGTTAGCGAAGAGTTAGAGCGAGCGGCGTACAGTTCTCTCATAACTCTCACACGTGATAATAACGGCAATGTCGTTTCAATTGAGAGCGATATGGCGAGCATCAATCGCCTAAAAGCACGAATAGCTGAACTCATAAACGCTGAACTTAGCACTATTGAAGACAGCACCCTGAAAATCCCAATCGGGACGATTTCGGGATTTAATCTTTTATATGGGCGTGGAGTAGCCATTCCAGTTAGGCTAATGCCACGTGGTTCGGCAACAATTGATTTAATCAGTAAATTTTCCGAAAGTGGGATTAATCAAACGCTCCATCAAATCGTATTAAGCGTTTCGACGGACATTGCTGCGATTGTTCCAGGTTACACCACATCGATTAACATAGAAACACAGTTCATCGTCGCACAAACGGTAATTATCGGATACGTTCCAGAATCTTATACACATATTATTCTTGGTGCTTGAAGGCTCGCAACCGTTGTCGAGCTTAGTTGTATAATAATTAGTATAACACATTAGCAATATTTTTGCAAGCATTTTATATTGAATAATAAGTCTATACAAACACATAAATATAGTGCATAATGGTACAAAAGGAGCGTGTTATTATGTTTAAAATACAAAGTGGATATGACAGTGAAAGTAAGACATTTAGATTGCCAATTGAATTGACCGAAAGATTAAGCGTGTTAGCGGCACGGAATAAACTATCTCTTAACCAACTTGTAATTCAGTGCTTGAATTACGCCGTTGACAATCTTGAAAAAGATAAAGATTAACAAAGAGGTGGTGAAAATGACTGTTTATGAGCTTTATAGCTTATTGATTCTGATATACTAAAAAAACAACGTCGACTTAGTAGATATGTATTGATATATTTAATAATACTCAAGTATTATTAAACTGATTAAGAGCAGGTCTAAAACTAAAGACCTGCTCTTATCTTTATTCAAAATCCCCTTAATACGCCTTTCCCCAATAAACCATAAACTTAGCTGGCTTGTCGCAACATATGCACTTATCAGAAATATTTTCTTGCTCAAAAGGAATACAACGACTCCCTACGCTGGTTTTTTCTTTAACGGATTCTTCACACGATTCATCGCCACACCACATTGCTTTTACAAATCCATCTCCTTTTTCGGCTATGACATTGCTAATTTCATCAAGTGTTGTGCAAGTATAGGTTCTTGATTTAATATTCGCTACGCACTTGTCATAAATGCCTTCTGATAACTCGTTCATCAATCTATTTGCAGAAGCCTCAAGCTCATCAAGTGGAATAAACGCTTTTTCACGAGTATCGCGACGTACTATTACACACTGATTGTTTTCGATATCTTTAGGACCGATTTCGACTCTTAGCGGAACACCTTTCATTTCATATTCTGCGTATTTCCAACCTGGAGAGTTGTCGGAATCGTCTAATTTCGCTCTAAACCCTGCGGTTTTTAGCTTTTCTAAAAGTTCGCTTGCTTTCTCTAAAACACCTTCTTTGTGCTGTGCTACTGGAATTACTACAACTTGAATCGGTGCAACATTTGGCGGGAGAACTAATCCTGAATCATCACCATGAGCCATGATTATTCCACCGATTAAACGTGTGCTAACTCCCCATGAAGTTTGATGTGGATGTTTGATTTTGTTATCTTTGTCAGTGAACGTAATGTCGAACGCTTTGGCGAATCCATCGCCGAAATAGTGGCTCGTCCCTGCTTGGAGAGCCTGTCCGTCGTGCATGAGTGCTTCAATGCAATAAGTCGAAACTGCACCAGCGAATTTGTCGCTTTCGGTCTTTTTGCCTTTGATTACTGGCATATTTAAGTCTTCCGCACAGAAATCGGCATAGACATCAAGCATTCTTTCGGTTTCTTGAACTGCTTCTTCAGCAGTTGCATGGACGGTGTGTCCCTCTTGCCACAAGAACTCTCGCGAACGTAAGAAAGGGCGAGTAGTCTTTTCCCATCTCACCACCGAACACCATTGGTTGTAAAGTTTCGGTAAATCTCTGTACGAGGTGATTACATTGGCGTAATGCTCACAAAACAGACATTCAGACGTTGGGCGAACGCACATACGTTCAGCGAGAGGTTCGCTCCCCCCATGAGTGACCCACGCAACCTCTGGTGCAAAACCCTCCACATGGTCTTTTTCTTTATTCAAGAGGCTTTCCGGAACAAACATCGGCATATAAACATTTTCATGACCAGTTTCCTTAAAACGCTTGTCAAGGCATTTTTGAATGTTCTCCCAAATTGCGTAACCATAAGGACGAATTACCAAACAACCTTTGATACTTGAATATTCGATTAGTTCTGCTTTTTTTACAATATCGGTGTACCATTTAGCAAAATCCACATCACGAGATGTAATTTCGGATACTAATTTTTGATTATTTTTAGCCATTTTGAGGCTTTCCTTTCTGTATCGTATTACGATAATTTAGTGCGTTTTTTTCATACTTGTTATCAGCAAAGTTGTAATAAATTCTGTCTTTTAGAACGTCTGGCAAGTATTGTTGCTCGACATAATTCATAGGATAATCATGAGGGTAGAGATAGTTTTGACCAGGTGAGCTTATGTCCGCCCCATCGCAATGAACGTTTTGTAAAGTACGCGGAAATTCGCCCGTTCTACCAGCACGAACGTCAGCTAAAGCGGTATCAATTGCAATCAATGCCGAGTTAGATTTAGGTGCAGTGCATAAAAGAATAGTCGCTTGACTAAGCGGAAGCCGTGCTTCAGGGAATCCGAGCTGGATTGCCGAATCAACACAAGCCTTCACAATTGTAATCGCATTCGGAAACGCCAATCCTACATCTTCACACGCAACACATAAGAGCCTTCTACAAATTGATGGCAGGTCATCAGCGATAATCAGTCTAGCTAAATAATGCAAAGCGGCATTCTCGTCCGAACCACGCATTGACTTATGAAATGCCGACAATGTATCAAAATGTTCATCACCAGAACGGTCATAGCGAAATCCGCTCTTACTAACCAGTTGTTTGACGAGTTCAACAGTGATTGGTTCGCTTTCACCTTCTGCCATCATAACGCAGAGTTCCACAGCATTGAGTGCTTTGCGAACATCACCGCCACAACCTTGGGCGATTGTCTGCAAGGCTTCATCAGATGGCAGTTCGCATTCAGTGAATTCAAACGCACGCTTGATTGCAGGAAGCGTTTCATCTGGAGTGAGTGCTTTAAACTCAAATACAGTACAGCGCGATAAAATCGCACCGTATACATAGAAATATGGATTTTCAGTCGTTGAAGCGATTAGTGTTATGTCACCATTCTCAATATATTCAAGCAGGTTCTGTTGCTGCTTTTTGTTCAAAAACTGGATTTCATCAAGATACAATAAAATTCCATTTTCGCTGTTAGAAAAACCACCAATGTCTGCGATTACCGCTTTAATATCAGCGGTTGAGCATGATGTTCCGTTAAGGCGACGAAGCGTCATATTAGCTTTTTCGGCGATGATATTAGCGATTGTTGTCTTTCCAATTCCAGACGGACCGTAAAACAACATACACGGAACATTTCCGTGTATGTCAAGATTTCTGATGATTTCACGCAAAGGTCTACCCTTACCGAGCAAGTGTGACTGACCGACAACCTCATCAAGATTTTTAGGGCGGATTTGTGCAGCTAATGGACTCATGAGTTTCCTCGTGCTTTATAGATTTTTGGTGTTTTCATAATGCTTTTTGTTTTTATGTGCACCGATAGCATACAAAATCGGTAGTACAAGTAATGCTGGTAAGAAAACAAGTGTTATACCAGAGGCAAGTGGTGCAAATTCACCTAAATCCGACGCTTCAAGGATTAAACTACTTACATCAACAGCGAAATAAATCACATAGTTTACAACAGTCGCAGCAATGTAACCGAACGCCAAGCTCATCAACAGTTTGCCTTTTTCGATACTTTTATGATATATCAACCCTAAAATCCCGAACGTTATGCCGACAGCACCGAAAATTGTTTCGTTCGCATGGTGAATAATCCATCTATTTCGAGCAGATTCGCCTCCAAAGTCGTTTAGCCACGTGTCTATAATTGCCAACTCAAATGCGTTTGAAAGGAATGAAATCCCACCCCAAATCAAAATCAAAATCGCTGGAACTAAGATATAGTTTTTTCCTGGGACAGTGCTCTTTTGATTAAACTCACTAAACGGATTACTCGAATAAGGGTTGAGGTAAGGATTAGGCGGTGGCGGTGGTGGAGAAGTCGGGTATTGTGAGCCTGCCATATGTGGTGGCGGTGGAGGTGGTGATTGCTGAGCCATACCCATAGCCTCAGAAGGCTGAACTGGCGGAATATATGTTCTTTCTTCAAAAGGATTATCACTTGATTGTGCGTATGGGTTATGTGCTTGATTGTAAGGGTTCACGTATGGATTGTGAGCCGTGTTTGGAGTAGCACTGGCTGCTGCTATTTCACGTTCCCTATCCGCTTCTTGCATTTGCTTCTGGTATTGCTCAGTAGTCAACATAGAATCATCGCCAGTGACTGGTAATCCTGCGTTTGTTGGTGTAGGTGAAACTTGCTCTAATGGGTGGCTACAGCTTTTACAAAAAGTCGCCCCGACATCTAATTTATTGCCACAATTACTACAAAACATAATATGTCCTCCGTTACTTTTTATCCCTGTTTCTTAACGCCATATCGCTCTAAAAGAGCGGCAACTTTTTCATGCGGGTTAATAACTTTGCTAATTGAAACACCATGGTTCAAAGCGGCGATTAGGTATGCGATGTATTTAGACACATCAACTTCATGAAACCAGTCACGTGTTAAAAGTTCTGGTGTAAGATAAGTCAAGTTAGTTCCGAACACGTGGTCAATCAACCCATCTTTGTGGGCTTGGTCGAACACGCTAAGACCTCCAGTAAAAATTGGATATGTCGCATATGCAAATACACGGCGTGCTTTTCTTTTTTTGAGTTCGCTCGCAACTTCAAGCATAGATTCTCCAGAAGAAATGATATCATCAGTGATAAACACATCTTTCCCTTCGACTGAGTTTCCGAGGTATTCATGTGCGACAATCGGGTTACGTCCATCGATAATCTTTGAATAATCACGACGTTTATAGAACATTCCGAGTTCTACTCCGAGTACGGAAGCATAGTACATATTTCGATGTAACGCACCTTCATCAGGGCTGATTACTGCAAATGTATCAGCATTGATTTTAAGGTCATCCACGCTTTTGAATAGCGTTTTTAGTACCTGATATGATGGGATTACGTTATCAAACCCCATCAATGGAACAGCGTTACAGACACGTGCGTCATGTGCGTCAAAAGTGATAATATTTTCAACACCCATTTCTTGGAGTTCTTGCAAAGCGACCGCACAATCAAGTGATTCACGGAAGTTTCTGCGATGCTGTCTTCCGCCGTAAAGAATCGGCATAATCACGTTTACTCGTTGTGCTTTACCGCCACACGCTTGAATCATTCGTTTCAAATCTTGAAAATGGTCATCGGGAGACATCTGGTTTGTCTTACCAAACATCTCATAAGTACAGCTATAGTTACCTACGTCGACAATAAGAAAAAGGTCATTACCACGGACTGATTTACGAATCACACCTTTAGCATCACCAGACGAAAACCTAGGACATTCAGAATTAACCAAAAAAGTTTTAGGAGCGTCTTCTGGGTTCGCCGAACCATGTTCGCTCACCCATTCAATCAAATGCTTATCGATTTTCTTGCCCATGTTTCTTGCACTTTCAAGAGCTACTACAGCAAGTGGTGCTATACATGGGCGTGTGTTTATATTAGTCATACTTATTTAATCCCTCATTTTTTTTATTGGAAAGTTCGGGTGTGTAATATTCCGCCCTGCGGTGTTACCGAACATTCAATCTTATGTAGGGGGAAATCCCCCACTTTTGTTTTCACATTAGTTTCTGTGGAAGCCTATTCATACAACGGATATTTAGTGCAAAGTTCAGTCACTAATTTGCGTACTTGGTCAGCGTTACCCTCGAAATCTTTTGCGGTTAACGACAAGCATTCAGCGATTATCGCCATATCCGCTTCAACAAGCCCACGTGTGGTTACAGCTGGCGTTCCAAGCCTTAGCCCGCTTGTCACAAAAGGAGATTGCGGGTCATTAGGGACTGTGTTTTTATTAGCTGTGATATACACTTCATCGAGCTGTTTTTCAAAAACTTTGCCCGTAATATTAAAGTTTTGCAGGTCTACTAATAACAGGTGATTATCAGTTCCACCAGATACAAGATTGATTCCACGCTCGATTAAAGCAGTTGCTAGAGCAGCAGCATTTTTTCGGACTTGAACACCGTATGCCTTAAATTCAGGTTTCATAGCTTCAGCGAAACAAACCGCTTTTGCTGCAATCACGTGCATAAGAGGACCACCTTGTGTCCCTGGGAAAATCGCACGGTCGATTTTAGTTGCGATTTTTTCATCGTTCGTAAAAATTGCACCACCCCTTGGTCCGCGTAAGGTTTTATGAGTAGTAGTAGTAGTCACATGAGCGTAAGGAATCGGCGACATATGCTCACCAGTTGCAACAAGCCCAGCGATGTGTGCCATATCTACCACTAGATAAGCATCAACCAAATCAGCAATTTGACGTAAGCGTTTGAAGTCAATTTCACGAGTATACGCAGTGGCTCCTGCAACAAGCATTTTCGGCTTACAGTTTTTAGCGATTTCTTCGATTTTGTCATAATTAAGCATTTGAGTATCATCTTCAACCCCATATGCTACAAAGTTGAAATACTTACCAGAAATGTTGACTGGCAATCCGTGGGTGAGGTGCCCGCCGTGGTCTAAGTTCATACCCATGACTGTGTCGCCATGTTCTAAGAGTGCAAAATAAGCCGCCATATTCGCTTGCGAACCCGAGTGCGCTTGAACGTTTGCGAAATTAGAACCGAACAGTTTTTTTGCACGTTCGATTGCAATGCTCTCCACTACGTCAACGCATTCACAGCCTCCATAGTAACGCTTGCCGGGGTAGCCTTCTGCATATTTGTTTGTAAGAACGCTCCCCATAGCCGCCATTACCGCTGGGCTAACTATATTCTCACTGGCGATTAGTTCTAAGTTACGCCTTTGTCGAGAAAGTTCGGCGTTCATAGCGTCGCCGATTTCTTTATCAACTGTTGTTACATACCCGATTGAATCTTGTAGGTCTTTATACATTATGGTTACTCCTATTTTCAAAAAATTCGTAATATTAACCCGCACGAAAAGTCTTAGCTCTCACGGCAAAGCCGCTCGGGACTTTTCGCACTCAAAATGGCTCTGCGGCTCATTTTCTGCGAAAATAACCGCCGCAACTAGCCGATTAATTCGTCACGACTAATCGTGCGAATTAATATTTTAATTGGGAGAACGTTTTCTATTTATTTTCAAAACCTTCCCAGTCTTTTAAGAATCTTTCAATTCCAGACTCGGTAAGAGGATGTTCTAACATTTGCCAGATTACATTAGGCGGAATTGTAGCGATATGGCAACCAAATCGAGCCGCCCTAGTAACATGAATAGGGTTTCTGATTGACGCTGCAATGATTTCGCATTCAAGCCCTTGCACATCAAAAATATCGACAATTTCTTCTATTAGTTCCATACCACGCGTTCCGATATCGTCAAGTCTTCCAAGGAACGGGCTTACGTAAGTCGCGCCAGCTTTTGCAGCGAGGAGTGCTTGTGCCGCAGAAAAGATTAAAGTTACGTTAGTATCAATGCCCTTATCGGTGAGGATTTTGCAGGCTTTAAGTCCTTCTTCGTTCATAGGGAGCTTGATTACAACATTTTTGTGGATTTTTGCGAGCGGCAACGCCTCTTCAACCATTTTATCAGCTTCGAGCGAAATTACTTCCGCAGAAATAGGACCATCTACCATTTCAGTGATTTCTTTTACTACTGTCTTAAAATCCCTACCTTCTTTTGCAATCAGAGATGGGTTTGTGGTTACACCGCAAATCACGCCCATATCATTAGCACGCTTAATGTCGGCGATATTCGCCGTATCAATAAATAGTTTCATTTTCGATTCTCCTTTTAATTTGACTTCTTTTATATCTATTTTAATACAAATATATGATTTTGTCAAGTGAATTTACAATATATTTTTATTAGAGTATCTATTAAGAGCCTGTTCAATATCTACAAAACGAGTAGATTTTTCAATTTTGTATGCTTTTTAGAACGCTCGAAACAATCCCACAAGCGATTTCTTGCTTAGTAGAAAAGCTGGTGTAATTAGAGTCAGGAGCTATCAAAAGCCCACGATGGTTGGCACCTTCGATTTGTGTTAAATCGTTCGCTAATACAAAATCACAATTATTTTTAACCAGCAGATTGTAGCCAGCAAGACGAAGCTCGTCATCGGTGACTCCAGAGAGTAGCTTGAATCCTACTAATACCGTATCGGGCTGTACTGTTTTAATCATACGGATGATTTTAGGGGTTTTTTTCATCACAATTATAAGTTCATCAAGTTCTGAACTGATTTTGTTTTCTCGAAGATTTTCGGAGGTGATTTCAGAAGATTCATAACCAGTTCCGTCAGGTTGGATGACTTTCTGTACAGTATAATCGCTCACCGCCATTGCGTGGATTACTGCATCGAACTTGTGCTTTTCAAAAAGCACGGTGAGTTCGTAGAGAAGGTCTTTAACCGAACTGATTTCGATTATATCAACACCAGATGCGGTGGGTTTGATTGCACTTTCGCCGCATACATAAAAGATTTGCGGAGAACTCTCCCCGCACTTAGCGAACTCATCTGCAATTAACGCCCCAAGTCTGCCAGACGCCATGTTAGTAATTTTTCGGACGGAATCGATTTTCTCAAAAGTCCCCCCCGATGTGATTAATATTTTCATTATAATTTTACTTAGAGGCTGTTCAATATCTCCAAACGAGCAGATTTTCGAGTAAATTTTTCGTTAGACAAGGCGGAATTTTTGCGAATATCCGTTGATATTTAAGAAAATTTCAACGCAGCATGACGGAAAATTTACCGAAAATTTCGCTGCGAGCGAAATTTTGAACAGGCTCTTAAACCTCACTTGTATTTATAGACACTCACTTTTTCAAACCCGTCTAAGAGAGAGTCGGAACATTCAAACGCTTTGGCGACACCGAGTGCCACACATTCAAGAGGGCGGTCAGCCAATCGACATGGAGCTTTTGTATGCTCAGCAATCAACTTATCTAAACCACCCAACATCGCACCCCCACCAGTCAAAACAATCCCGTTGGTGAGAATATCGCCAACAAGCTCCGGGGGAGAGATTTCTAAAACACTTTTAATTTTTGCAACAATCTCCATTGCACAAGGATACAAAGCATCAAACATTTCAACTTGATTGACTTCAAGTGCTTGAGGTAAACCTTTCATTAGATTTCGCCCCTTAATCGTCATGGTCGTGCTTGCCTCTGGTTCAAACACGCAACCGATTGCACGTTTAGCGGCATCGGC
The DNA here is from genome assembly GCA_009786985.1 of Oscillospiraceae bacterium. Taxonomy (GTDB): domain Bacteria; phylum Bacillota; class Clostridia; order Oscillospirales; family Ruminococcaceae; genus Ruminiclostridium_E. The sequence continues at coordinate 16,391 of WRGW01000112.1, read as the reverse complement.
TGATTTTTCGCCAATTAAAATTTTATCTTTATTCACAAAATGTCGAATAATTGCTTGGTCGAACTTATTTCCAGCCATCTTGACTGATGCGTCACACACAATTCCGTTAAACGACACCACTGCTACGTCAGAAGTTCCGCCACCTATATCAACCACCATCGTGCCAGACGCTTCGGTAATGTCTACCCCCGCACCGAGTAAAGCCGCAATCGGTTCTTTGATTAAAAAGACTTTTCGGGCACCAGCCGCCAATGCCGCTTCGACTACTGCACGACTTTCTACATCAGTAACAGACGATGGAACACAAATGATGATTTGTGGTTTCACCATAAGATTACGGCTCGCTTTATGAATAAATTCTTTAATCATAAGCATAGTCATATCATGGTCAGAAATTACCCCGCCTTTTAGCGGTCGAACTGCCACGATATAATCTGGTGTCCTTCCGAGCATTTTATACGCCTCATCACCGACTGCAATTACTGCATTTTTCTTTTTGTTATACGCCACTACGGTGGGTTCATTTACAATGATTTCGCCACCTAAAGTTATGATGACATTGGCTGTACCAAGGTCAATTCCTATATCCATGTTTGACATATACTATGACCGTGCCCTTCCTATATTACTTCATTTTTTGAACTAACTCCAATAATTTTTCACGTGTATTCTCACACTCTTCGTTTATAACTGCAAGAAGCAATGATTTCAGAACTTCACCTATTTTCGCACCCTCTAATCCGTCGATTTTTAGCTCGATTAAATCACTACCACTAATCGCAAGTTGTTTTAGAGAATAACACTCTTCATCTGCAATCACTTTTGTTGCCATTGATGCCACTTCATCGCTTCTTCTAATATGTGCTATCCGAAAAAAAGTTTCAACACCATATTCAAAAAACATTAACTTAATTGTTTTTTTGCAAAGCGGGATTGGTGGCATACCATGATGTTTTATTAGCATCACAACACTCCGTCGAGTATTGTTGTCCGAATTCAGTTTCCGCAAAGCCTGATTAGCACCCATTTCTCCAAGATGTGCAAGTAAAAACGAAAGCCTTACTATTCGGTCATTTGATGCTTTTTTATTAGATAACTGCTGATTTAATTTTATGAGTGTAGCTTTGCTTAAATCGACGATTTGCGGAATAAACTCCCCGAATATATCAGCATAATTTTCAATGATTATACCCGCACTGTTTCCACAAATGAGCTTGTTTAACTCTTGCATGATTCGTTCACTCGAAATCTTTTGGAGGAGGCTTTTTAATTCACGTGCGGCGATAGCGGTTTTAGGTTCGAGCGTAAAATCATATACCGCTGCAAAGCGTAATGCACGTAAAATTCTAAGTCCGTCTTCGGTGAAGCGTTGGTGTGATTCGCCGACTGCACGGATTAGTTTTAATGCTAAATCTTTTCTACCATCAAAACAATCAACAATTCCTGTTTTGCCCGAATACGCCATTGCATTTACAGTGAAATCTCGACGGCTCAAATCCTCTTTAAGATTGCGTGTGAACTCAACCGTATCGGGGCGACGAGTGTCGCTATATTCGCCATCAATCCTAAAAGTGGTGACTTCTATTGGTGGTGATTGGTCTGGTGAATTTGAAATTACTGTAATCGTGCCGTGCTTGATTCCAGTGTCGTGCGTTCTAAAACCAGCTTCTGGTGTGAACACAGCTTTCATTTCTTCAGGGGTAGCTGATGTCGTAACATCATAATCATATGGAGTAAGCCCTAAGAGCGAATCACGAACACATCCACCGACTACAAACGCTTCATGCCCCGATTGTTCGAGAGTGTTTATAGTCGCTTGCACATGACTTGGTAATACCATATTACTCAAAATCTTTCATCAACTTTTCAGCATTTTCGATGATTTTTGTAGCACTTTCGCCGACAAAAAAATCGCCGTCTTTATATCGAATTATGCCGTTTACTATAGTCATTTTCACACAACTTGTATCGCCAGAATAGACAAGATTTTTTGCGATGTTATTGAGCGGACGCATTGACGGGCGGTTCAAATCAAGCATAATTATATCGGCTTTTTTGCCGACTTCAAGAGTGTCACAATTTTCTAGCCCCATAGCTTTTGCCGAACCAGATGTTGCCCATTCTAATGCGTTTAATGCAGAACAAGCAGCAGCATCATTACAGAAGTGCTTTTGTGTCGTGCAAGCAAAGTGCATTTCACGGAACATAGAAAGTGCATTATTGCTCGCAGCTCCATCTGTTCCGAGAGCGATTTTCACACCCGCCTCCTGCATTTTACAAAGCGGAGCTATGCCCGATGCCAACTTTAAATTAGAACCAGGGTTGCTAACCGCCCATACACCGTGATTTGCCATAAGTTTGATGTCTTCATCGCTAACATGGACAGCGTGAAACGCCCCTCCCCCATGTTCCCACAGCCCAAGTTCGGCGAATAGTGCCGCTGGAGTTTTGCCATGACGTTCGATACATTCCTCATGTTCTCTAAGCGTTTCTGACATATGGGTGTAGACTGGTGCTTTATATTCCCTCGCCATTTCAGCAATCGCTTTCATGTTCTCAATTGAATTTGTGTATTCAGCATGAAAACCCAGCTTATAGTCAATAAATTCATGGCTGTTTTTGAACTTTTGGTAAAAGCTAAACATCTTGTCCGGAGTAGTTCCAAAATTATTAGCAGAGCCGCACATAGTCAGTCTAAAACCCATATCTTTTGCTGCCGTTGAAACGGCTTCAGGTTCAAAGTACATATCAAAAGCGGCAGTGATTCCGCCAGAGAGGTATTCTAAAATCGCAAGTTTTGTGAAGGCGTAGATGTGTTCGGCGTTTAATTTAGCTTCCTGCGGAAAAATCTGTTCAAATAACCATTCTTGTAGTGGGAGGTCGTCAGCACGCGAACGTAAAAAAGTCATCGCTGAATGTGTGTGTGCGTTCTTAAAACTTGGGGTGAGTAAATTCCCGCCACAATCGATTAGTTCGTCCGCATCGCTGTCATCAAAACTTGATACGATTACACCGTTATCTATAAATAATTCGGCACTTGTAATAGACAAATCTTTTTGCATGATTCTTGCGTTATATAATTTTATTTTCATTTATTCTATTTCCTTATATTATTATATTAAACCGCAACAAAACGCTTGCGTTTTGCAAGGCTTAATATTGTACAAATGTTTCGGTTGTCTGCTATCAGCAGACGAAAAACAGGTACTTTTTGAGCAATACTATTTGACTATTATATCACTTTTCACCCCCAATGTCAAGATTTGTGATGATTTATTCGCTATTTTTTGAAAAGTATTGACAAAATGAACTTAATATGGTAGACTAATGTATAAAGAAATATTACTCCGCAACGAAAGTCTTACACACTCACGGCAAAGCCGCTCGTGACTTTCGTTGCTCAAAATGCCCCTGTTTCTCGTCTGCCTATGGCAGACAACCGAAACAGTTGGGCGGTATTAAATTCTATTTATGGAGGAAACAAACATGGCACAAGTTGATACAAGGCACGGAGAAAAAGATACGTTAATGGCACTATTAATCGCAAAACATTTTCCTGAAGATATAAATTTACAAATTGCAATTGCCGAAGCACGCATGGAAAAAGAAGATATTGAAGAAGTTAATAAAGTACTTGAGAGATACAAAAAAACACGTGAAAAAAACTGAACGGCTATATATGAAGGAGAAAATATGTCACTACACGTAGAAAATGTGCGAAAAAAATATGGCGATTATTATGCAATCAAACACCTGTCGTTCTCGATTGAACGCCCCGGTGTATTTGCACTTCTCGGAACAAATGGTGCGGGTAAAACTACAGCTATTCGGGTTATACTCGGAATGCTCGCCAAAGAATCTGGCACGGTGACTTGGAACGGTCGCCCTCTTGATGTTGTAAACGAAAAAATCGGTTACCTCGCCGAAGAACGTGGGTTGTATCCCAAATATAACATAGTCGAGCAACTCCATCATTTTGCAGAACTAAAAGGCGTTAAGAAAAAAGCTGCTACAACTGCGATTGATTATTGGCTCGAACGCCTCAAAGCGGACGAACATCGCAAGAAGCGTGCCGACCAGCTCTCTAAAGGAAATCAGCAAAAAGTCCAGCTAGCGGCGGCACTTATTTCTGACCCTGAACTATTGATTCTTGACGAGCCTATGTCTGGATTAGACCCTGTAAACGCCGATTTATTTAAAGAAGTGATTCGTGAACAAATCGCTAGAAACAAATTTGTAATTATGTCGAGCCATCAAATGTCAACGGTGGAAGAATTTTGCGAAAACATCGTAATCATGAACCGTGGCGATGTTGTGTTACAAGGAAATCTAAACGAAATCAAAAAAGGATATGGACGAGTAAACTTGTCGGTTAAGGCTGATGCTAATATCCTGCCGTTTGCAAAAGAATGTGGGCTTGAACCACTTTCGCAAACACCGAACGGAATTGATTTTAAAACAAAATCTGAATCTCAAGCACAAGAGCTTCTTGGCAAAATCGTAAATGCCGGAATAACTCTTGTAAAGTTTGAGCTTAGAGAACCCAGCTTACACGAAATCTTCGTCGAAAAAGTCGGCGGTGGAAATGTAATTAAGTCAGGAGAAGACTGTGCTGGATAAAACCAATACAAGAGCCAAATTTCAAAAATTGCGAGGATTTAATTTAAATGAGAATCAAAGGTTGGAAAAAAGTTCTGAAATTTACTTTTATGCAAACAATCAAAGCTAAAACTTTTATTTGGGGAACAGCGATTACTGCTCTGCTGCTTTCAGCTATGATTGCTTTGGGTAATTTTTTACCGGGATGGCTTAGCGATGAGCCTAATTTAATCACCGACGACCAAGGAAATATCATAGCTGTGGCATCTGAAATCGACAAGGTATATATCTACAACAACACAGAATTACAACTTGATTTTAGTGCTTTGCCGATTATTGACGTTCGGTATGAGCTAATTAGCCAAGACCAAATCAACCAGATTATGGAGCGTGTTACCGAAAGCGATGAAGCGATTGTGCTAACGCTCATCTCGCCGAATGAACATGGTAGTTTTGATGTAGTCATGTCACGCCCCGAAAGTACTGAGCTTATCAATGCAAATGATTGTTTTGAACTACTCGTCACTTTTGAAGGAATCGTACGTGTGGCTAATGTCGAGTATCTTGGTATAACGATGGAAGATTTTATGGCAGCGAATGCGTTTATTCATACTAGTGTTAATGTCGGTGGAGAAGAAGGGCGTTCGGCGGTAGCTGAAGGTATAGGTGCAGTAGTCACTACCGTGTTCTCTATTTTGTTGTTTGTCTTGATTATAACGTATAGCCAGCTAACATCGCAGGCAATTGCTACCGAAAAATCGTCACGTGTTATGGAATTATTGCTTACTTCAATTAAACCGCTTGCTGTTGTAGTCGGGAAAGTTTTAGCTTCTACGCTTGTGGTGCTTTTTACTGTAGTTATAGTCGGCGGAGTTGCAACAGCGACATTTTTTATAACTGCACCTTATGGAGCGATTGGGGAAATCATAGGTTCGGTTCCTACTGATGACCCTATGTTTATGGAAATTCGTGCAGAATTACCGAATGCGTTTGCAGGATTTAATCCGCTTAATATAGCCTTGATTGTTGTGATTTTTGTTTTCGGTTTTTTATTTTATTCGTTGATTGCTGGTCTAATAGGAGCGAGTGTCAGTAAAATCGAAGATTTGCAAACTGCGAATCAACCGCTTGCAATTCTCGCAACGCTTGGTTTGTATATGACTTATTTTCCGTTTATATTCGGAGCAGATAATGACAATACTCTGATTATACTTTCACGATACCTTCCGATTTCATCAGCGTTTGCATTGCCGCCAGCAATTTTGTCTGGTGAGCTTAGTGGAAGCGAAATTGCAATCCCTCTTTTGGTGCTTATAGCGACATTAGTTTTGTTTGCACTGTTTGTAGCAAAAGTTTATGAGCATATCATCTTGCATAATGGTGATAGAGTCAAAATCGGAGATATGATTAAGATGATTAAGCCAGACAAGGAAGTATAGTCGTAAATTCATATAACTTCCATACAATTTTCCGCAACCTTTCAGAAAGCTATTGCGTGTTAGTATCAGAAGGTGGTTTATTTTGCATATGACGGTCGAAAAAATAATAGCAGAATACTCCGAAATGCTTTATCGGATAGCTTTTTCACGCACTGGTAACTCTCACGACGCTGAAGATATTGTGCAAAACGTGTTCTTAAAAGCATTACAAGTACAGAACGACAATAAGGCTTTCGAGAATAGCGAGCATATAAAAGCATGGCTTATCCGGCTTACTATTAACGAAAGTTCGTCGCTCACTCGAAAAGCGTACAAACAGCACGAGTTTGCAAGCGATTTAACGGACGATTTTGCGTTTTATAATACCGCAAACGCCTCTAGCGATAAAGAGTTACATCGCATCGAAACTCGTATGACTGTATACCCAGCTGTTGCATCGCTCCCCGAAAAAGAGCGTGTAATAATTCACCTTTTTTATTATGAAGACTTGCAGATTTCTGAAATTTGTGAAGTAACCAAACTCGGTTCAAATACCGTCAAATCGCTGTTACATAGAGCGAGAAAACGACTCAAAGAAAAGCTAAAGGGGGTGGATTTTTATGGAGAAAAACTTGAATTTTAATCATGCCAGTGATGCTGACAACAATCACTCTGGCGATTTCAAAACACTTTATAAAAAAGATATAGAACTAATTAAACCAAGTGATGAATTTTTAGAAAGTTTAAAAACTCGTCTAAATCAAGAAATCAAGGAAATTAAACCAACACGCAATGTCCATAAAAGTCGAGACAAAAATCAAGACAACGCTCTCGAAGAACTAAAACCTTTTACGATTACACGGCGTTCTAAATTTGTATGGAGTTCTATTGCTGCCGTTGCTTGTGTGATTATTGTAGGGATTGTTTATCTTATAAATCTCTCTGAATTTGGGTTGTTGTTTGAAGGAAATGTTGTTTTATTAGAATCGGCTGATAATAATAACACAGCCTTTGATTCAAGCGATTCAAAAAATCCAGAAAATTATTCTGGTTTTCCAACCTCTCCATCGGAATCAGAGGATTTTGTGCCTGATGACAATAGCACTGCATTGACTGGCGTTGAAAATGGTGAAGAGAATAACAGACTCCCAACTGGTGATGATTCTAATGTTCTTGGCGATAACTCTGATGTTCTTCTTGATAGATACCCTCCACCTTCTAACGAAAACGAACATCAACGACTCCCGTTGTTTTTTAGGTTAGCAATCGAGCGAGCTTTACGGTCAATCACCACTAATCAAGAAACAGAAATAGAAGAAGAATGAAAAAATTATTATTAATCATAAACCCTAACGCTGGTAGGAAGAATGAAAAAATTATTATTAATCATAAACCCTAACGCTGGTAGAATGAAAGCTGGTTCAATTTTGTTACGATTAGTGACTGCTTTTTCTGCTAACGGATACGAAGTTACCGTTTTCCCCACAGTAAAAAGAGGAGATGCCGAGAGAATAGCCTATATCAACGGAAAGGCGTTCGACTTGGTTGTTTGCTATGGCGGCGATGGAACACTTTCCGAAACGATTAACGGGCTTATGCGAATTTCTGAACCGCCGAGCTTCAGCTTCATCACAGCGGGAACTTCTAATGACTTTGCACGAACAGTTTCTATGCCAACAAACGTTGAACGTGCAGTCGAAAAAATCATAAACGGAGCTGACTCGCCTCTTGATATTGGTAGCATTACTACGAGTGAGGGGGAGCGTTTTTTTGTGTATGTAGCGGCGTTTGGATTATTTACGTCGGTATCTTACGTAGTTCCTCAAGGTGCAAAAAAAGTGTTCGGGCATCTGGCGTATGTTGCGGAAGGTGTCAAGCAGACAATCGATATTCCTGCATACAAGATGACAATTGAATACGACGGAACCGTGGTGACTGATGAATTTGCAGTAGGTTTGATTGCAAATACAACTTCAGTCGCTGGAATGTTTAAGCTAAACCGCTCAAAAGTTCAGTTAGATGATGGAAAATTTGAACTTATTCTCGTAAAAAACCCAAATAATCCAATTCTGCTTAGTAAAATTATGATGGATTTATCGGCACAAAAATTCCACTCAGATTATGTTATTTTTGAACGTGTGTCAAACGTAAAAATCACCAGTGAAGAGGGTCAGAACATCGCATGGTGCTTAGATGGCGAAAGTGGCGGTGTGCATAAAAACGTAGAAATTTCTAATCTGCATAGTAGAGGAACTATTAGACTATGATTTATAAGTCAAAGATGTCAGAAGAGCAGTACAAACAAGCTATGTACGAATATATGTTTTCACCTTTTCGATACGAACCAGATTTCGGGAAGTCTAAAATAGACTTCTGTTTGATTTCACCACGTGACGAAGAGCGTCATTTGCTCTGGGCGGAAGCTAAAAAAGATGTCACAGCGTGTGAGGTTATGCTAACACAGTTGTTGTTTACTGTGCGAAAATTCTACTTCACCGAAGATGCAATGCCACCATCATACCTCGCTGTGTTTGACCCTGAAAAATTCACACTTTACAAGATGGAAAATTTCAGAGATTTACTCTTTCGCCAGGATATAGAATGGAGTACTACCCCATCTAATCATTCGCATGAGCGTTTTAAGCAGCTTCAAGGGCTAATCGAACGTTATGTAAAAGTAGAACGTGTCGTTGATTTGCGTAACAAAAAAGATTTAACTGAATTCAAGACGTTTATTAAAACCGATTTAGAAAAGCAATCAGAACTTACAGCATTTGATATGACGGTGTATAATCTAAATCACATTTTCGATAAATGGTGTGATGAGGTTCTGCCGCAAATCGATTTATCTGATGATGACTGGGAAGAATGGGGGAGAAACGGTGTCGCCGCTGCGGATTTTTTTATAGCAGATGCGTACGTTGACGAAGATTTTGGCGAAACATCACTCGAAACGCTACAGGTTCAAATGAGGTGTGGTAAAATTCATAGATACTTCATAAAAGTAGCGAGAGAAGGTGTATTTGATGACCCTACATTAAATGAGGTTACTTTCAAAGATAATGGCGTAAAATACGAGAAATTTTGGAAACGTTGCAAACGCCCTCCACGCCGTGAAAAAACTGAAGGTATGGTAACTTCCCCGTGGGAAGATATTTTGCTCCGCCGTGATATTTTGATTCCTCGTGATGTTATGGAGCGTAGAGGTGCATTTTTTACTCCTCGTAAATGGGTGAATAAAGCTCACGATTGCTTGAGAGAGGTCTTAAGCGACAACTGGCAAGATGAATACACAATTTGGGATTGTGCTACAGGGACGGGTAATCTGCTTTCGGGATTGTATAACAGCAAACAAGTTTTCGCTTCTGACATTGACCGTCAAAACGTACTCATTACCGCAAACGAAACAAAGCCGACTTTCGCTGAAAACGTATTCCAGTTTGACTTTTTGAATGACGAAATCAAACGCAAGTCTGATGGCGGAAAAGTTCCCGATGCGTTGGTGGACGTTCTTGAATGCGAAGAACGTCGCAAAAAACTAGTGTTCTTGATTAACCCACCTTATGCGGAGGGTGATGGCAAAAAAATGAGTGCCGATAAAGAGGGCAGAAAAGGCATAGGCGAAACGTCGATTAAAGAAATTCACTCCAAAAACCTCGGCAAAGCACAAGGAGAGCTTTTTGCACAGTTTATTGCACGTATTTATCTTGAATTTAAGGGCTGTATTATAGGTGAGTTTTCAAAACTTAAAATTTTACAGTCGCCTAATTTTGAGCAAATGCGTACATGGTTTAAACCAGAACTTAAATCTTGCTTTTTGATTCCAGCTGAAACTTTTGATAACGTGTCTGGCAAATTCCCAATAGGGTTTAAAGTCTGGGATTCAAGTGTTGAATGGGAATTAACCCCGTGTATAGAAGTTGATGCTTATAAATCAGACGGCAAATTTTTGACTAAACATCAAATTCATACGTATTTTGAATGCAAGTTAATCAACGATTGGAAAGACGATTTCTTAAAAAACGAACCTAAAAATGCAATCCCAATAGCTAAAATGGGATTTGTGGGAAACGATTTTCAAAATCAATCATTTGTTTTTCTATCCTCTAAAGGGCGAGGTCATCATGAATTTACTGTTTCCGACAAACAACTACTTTATTCTGCAATCTACTTCTCGGTTCGGCATTCTGTGAAAGCAACATGGTTAAACGACCGTGAACAATTTTGTTATCCAAGCAAGATTCCGTTACGCTCCAAGCATTTTGTGAACAACTGCCTGATTTTCGCAATTTTCCACAATCAAAACTATGTTTCAATTGCTAACGGCGAAAACCACTGGATTCCTTTTAGCGAAAAACAAATAGGAACGAATGAAGCTGCATTCAAGCATAAAACTGTGTATGAATGTCTTAACGAACGCAATCTCCCCGAAGAACTAACTCCAGATGCAAGAGCGGTTTATGATGCAGGGCTTGAAATTTTCCGATATTATCATACTGGAAATGATGGGAAACCTTTCCCACATTCAGTTTGCGGAAATCTTCAGTTTGAACACAATGCGTCTATTTATGATATTCGTAGACATTTTCAAGGTGTTAATGCCAAGGGGCGAATGGCTTCTAAAAGCCCTGATACTACTTATCAAGCATTAAATGAACAACTCAAAGAAGCTCTGAACGCTCTTGTCGATAAACAAATTGTACCGTCTATTTACGAACACGGATTTTTGCTCGACCCAGTCAAATTCAAAAAAGAAAAAGAAAGCGAAGAAAACAATGCTTGATGTATGTCTACCTGGGACTGGCGGAATGCTTCCGCTTCCGAATAGATGGCTAACTTGTTGTTGGATTGAACATCAAGGTGCAGCGATTTTAATCGATTGCGGTGAGGGAACGCAAATTGCCCTCAAGAAAGCGGGGCTAAAACCTGCGAGAATCGAACTGCTCCTAATCACACACTTTCATGCCGACCACGTATCGGGCTTACCTGGGATTTTGCTCACTCTTGCAAATTCCGCGCGAACACAGCCACTCACTATTGCAGGTCCAGTCGGGCTGAAGCGGATTGTTTCGGCACTGACGGTAATCGCACCACGCCTACCTTTTCCTCTTGAAATTATAGAGTTACAATTCAGCCGAACAGTAAAGTCAGACCAACCTACTGCTGGTAGTCCAATTGCGACTTCTGTTCCTTGTACTCCAAAACCGCTATATCTCCAAAACGTCGGCGGTCATGATGCAGGGTACCGTGCAAGTTCTAGGGAAAAGACCTCGCCAGTAAAAATTACAGCACTACCTTTGAGGCACGGTGTGAACTGCCTCGGATATAGAATCGAACTTTCGAGGAAACCAGTGTTTAATCCAGATAAAGCGAAGTCGCTTGATGTTCCAGTAAAGTTTTACAAACACCTGCATTCAGGTGAGAGTGTCACTCTCGATAATGGTCGTATTATTCTGCCAGAGCAGGTTTTAGATGGAATCCGTCGTCCGATTTCGGTTTGCTACTTTACCGATACTAAACCTTTTCCGCAAATGATAGATTTTGCTAAAGATGTAGACTTGCTAATCAGCGAGGGTATGTATTACGATGAACGAATGCGTGAAAAAATCGACGAAAAAAACCATATGCTGTTTTCGGATTCGGCGAAACTAGCCAGCAAATGTGGTGCCAAACGATTGTGGCTGACTCATTATAGCCCTGCCCTCGAACGCCCACATGACGGCACAAAAGCAGTTCAGAAGATTTTTCCGCAAACAACTATATCTAATGATGGGGAGATGTTGACAATAGCTGAATAATGTGGTAGAATTAGATAAGTATAACTTTTAAGTTAAGCAACTATATAGACTGAAGGGAACAAATTAAATGGGCTTGTTTTCAAAGCGAAAAAAATCACAAGAATCGGTGCAAGAAACACTTGAAACACAGGTTGAAAATCCAACCAGGTCTGAAACGCCTGAAATTATAGCAAAACCCGAAATAATCGAATCACCAGAGCCATCAAAACCGCTTGGATTATTCGGCAAGCTAAAGGCTGGATTGCAGAAGACTAAAGACAACTTTTCTGAAGGTATCTCAAGGGTAGTGAATTCGTTCACCAAGATTGATGAGGAATTTTTTGAAGAACTCGAAGAAACATTAATTCTCTCTGATTTAGGAGTACAGACCGCTGATGAAATTTGTGAGCAGTTACGTGCTGAAATTAAACGAGTGGGTGCTACTGACACGTCGGTGATTACTGGAATGCTTAGGCAAATCATCACACAAATGCTTACTGGTGACAACGAACTTAAACTCACTACAAGCCCCTCTGTTGTTCTTGTAATCGGAGTGAATGGTGCTGGTAAGACTACTACAATCGGGAAACTTGCCGCTAATCTTAGAAAAGACGGCAAAAAAGTCCTCATAGCGGCGGCGGATACGTTTCGTGCTGCCGCTATCGAACAGCTTTCAGAGTGGGCTAATCGTGCAGAAGTCGACATAGTCAAACACGCTGAGGGTGCTGACCCCGCTGCGGTTGCATATGATGCTTGTAATGCTGCAAAATCCAGAGGGGTAGATGTTTTGTTAATCGATACAGCGGGGCGACTTCATAATAAAAAGCACCTTATGGAAGAGCTAAAAAAAATCGCACGTTCAGTCAATTCACAGCTACCAGACTGTAGCTTTGAAACACTACTCGTACTTGATGCAACTACTGGGCAAAACGCTGTTAATCAAGCACGGCTTTTTAATCAAGTTACAGCGATTAGCGGAATAGCTCTGACTAAGTTAGACGGAACTGCTAAAGGCGGAATAATCGTATCAATCAAGAATGAACTTGGGATTCCAGTCAAATTAGTGGGTGTAGGCGAAAAGCTCGACGATTTACAGCCTTTTGTGCCAGAAGATTATGTCAACGTGCTGTTTCCAGATGGCGAAAGTGGCGTATGAATAAAATGAAAATCATTATAGCGTCTAACAACGTTGGAAAAGTTCGTGAATTTAAGCAACTATTAGCCCCTCTTGGTTATGAAGCGATTTCACAATCCGAAGCTGGGGTTTGTATAAGTGTTGCCGAAACTGGCGATACTTTTGAAAAAAATGCTGCCCTCAAAGCAAGGGCGATTTATAAAAAAACTGGGCTTCCAGTAATTTCGGACGATTCGGGGCTTTGCGTTGACGCACTTGACGGCGAACCAGGGGTGTATTCGGCGAATTATGATAATGCTTGGCTGTTAGAACGTATGAAAGATGTCCCAGCCGATAAACGCACAGCTCGATTTGTTTGCTGCATATGTTATGTCAATGGAGATGGCAAGGAGCATACAAAATTCGTTCATGGAGAGTGTGAGGGGCAGATTGCTTTTTCTGAACAAGGCGAAAATGGATTTGGGTATGACCCCGTATTCTTGTATCTCGACAGCAGGCAAGGCTTTAAGTCTCCTGTACATTGGCAGAGCCAACAACATCAGTCATTCGCCGAAATGTCAGCCGATGATAAAAACGCTGTCAGCCATCGTGGTAAAGCGTTGCGGGAGTTTGTCCAAAAATTAGAAGGGGGATGGTAAAGAACTATGAACAAAAATGATAAGCAAAAAATTGCAATTTTCGGTGGAGCGTTTGACCCACCTCATATGGGGCATATAAACTTAGTAAAATCGGTCGTGAACCAGCTGAAATGCGATAAAATTCTTATTATTCCAACTGGAAATCCTCCTCACAAAGAAACCATGTCGAGTTTTGCTTTGCGATTCGAGTTAGCAAAAGCGGCATTTGCTAACGTACCGAATTGTGAAATTTCAGACATAGAAAATACTCCTGAATACAGCTATACAGCTGATACGCTGAAAAAGTTACATCAGACTTACCCTGATAGTGAGTTCACGCTTATAATTGGTTCGGATATGGTCGAAAAATTTCATAAATGGGTTCGATATGAACAAGTTCTCGAACAGTGTTCAGTTGTAGCAGTTGCGAGGGCTGGAAGTGCTTCTGATTACGACGAACCTGCTAAACGACATGGGATTCGTATGCTCGACATACCAGTAATCGAAATGTCATCAAGCGAAATTAGAGAGCATTTTATCACTCTGGAACGGTATACACATAGTATAAATGTTGCGATAATGTGCTATGAGTTGTCGAAAGCACACGGATTTTCGCCCGAACAGTCAGAAAAAGCATATTTGGCAGGATTACTACACGATATTGTAAAAGAAAAACCAAATGAAGAATTAGAAGCGATTGTTCACAAAAACCACAAATCCGGAACACACATCTGCGAACCTGTGGAGTACGTTTCTCCAAAACTTTGGCACGCAATTGCGGGAGCGGTATATGTCCGTGAGAAGTTCGGGATTACTGATGAAGAAATCATCAGTTCGATTAGATTTCACACGATTGCAAAACCACATATGAGTAAGTTTGAGCAGGTGGTCTACTTAGCCGATAAAATCTCCGCTGACCGTGAGTATGAGGGCATAGAAGAACTTCGCAAACTTTGTTTTTCTGATTTAGATTTGGCTATGGCAAATGCACTCAAGCGGAAAGTCAAGAAAAAGCAAAAGCTCTGCATAGATATGCCATCATACACTACTGATGCGTATGAGCATTACAAAAGAGCGGCTAAAGCACGTAATTTGTTAAAGAAATGTTCGGTAACACCGCAGGGCAAGCCCTGCCCCCCTCTCGCTTCGCTCGAGAGAACCGACGCAGAGCGTCGGGGTATTACACCCGAACTTTCAATAAAAGTGAGGTCATAAGTTTGAATAAAAGTTGCAGGACGGGCTTTGCCAGTCCGAAACTTGACAGGCTTTTTTCATGCCATATTTGCGGCAGAAAGGAATGGTTATAATTATGAACGATGAACAAATCTTAGAATTAGTTGTAAAGACATTGGATAGTAAAAAAGGCGATAATATAAAAGTGATTAAAATTTCTGACATCTCTACTATTGCAAACTATTTTGTGTTAGCCGCTGGTACAAGTTCAACACAGGTGCGTGCTCTCGCTGATGAAACTGAATATAAACTAAAACAAGCTGGAATTGTTCCTAAACGGGTCGAGGGTGAACGAGGTTCAAACTGGATTGTGCTTGATTATATTGATGTTGTAGTCCACATTTTCTACAAAGAAACGAGAGAGTTCTATAACTTAGAACATTTGTGGCAAGACGGTGAGGAAATCGATACAAGGAAGTTTTTGGAATAGAAAGGGGCTGTTGAGTAATGAAAATATCAGAAATTCAAGACAAAATCATTAAACTCAAAAAAGAGCATGACATTTGTGTACTTGCACATAGCTATCAAGCGAGAGAGATTATAGAAGTCGCCGATTATGCTGGTGATTCATACCAGCTTAGCGTTGCTGCATCTAAAGCGACAAATAAGACTGTGCTTATGTGCGGAGTGAGATTCATGGCAGAGACTGTAAAAATCCTTTCGCCACAGAAAAAAGTAATTCTCGCCAACCCGACTGCTGGCTGCCCTATGGCAGAGCAGATGGACAAAGAATTGATTTCTGGGGTGAAGAAGCAATTCCCAGACTATACGGTAGTAGCGTATATCAATACGACTGCCGCACTCAAGACTATTTGTGATGTCTGCGTAACTTCATCGTCTGCTGTAAAAATTGTTGAGCGAATCGAAAATGACAAGATTTTATTTTTGCCAGATTGTAATTTGGGTGCATATGTACAAAGCCAGCTTCCACACAAAGAAATCAAGCTACTACAAGGTGGTTGCCCGATTCATGCGGTGGTAGATGTGGAAGATGTCAAAAAAGCTAAATCGCTCTACCCTGATTCTTTGATATTAGTTCATCCTGAGTGTGTACCAGAAGTTGTAGCACTCGCTGATTACGTCGGTTCAACTTCTGGAATTATGGAGTTTGCCACTAAGTCTGACGCTAAATCTTTCTTAATCGGAACAGAGATGAGTATCGCTGAACATCTACAGTATACTAATGCGGGTTCTGGCAAGCGATTTCATTGTTTGTCACAAAAGTTGCTCTGCCCTAATATGAAAATCACGACCTTGCTTGAAGTTCTTGGCTGTGTTAGTGATGGTGATGATTTTGGTGAAGAAATCATTCTTGATGATGAAACGGTCGCTTCAGCTAAGTCTTGCATTGATAAGATGATTGAACTGGGTGATTAGGTTAATTTTCGCAATAACTATACAACATAACTCAAAACATGAAGTCAAAAAAACCAAAATAATCCCCCATTTCAGACTTAAATCTGGAATGGGGGATTTGTGTGTCTAAAATTTTTTTCTACTCCATGAATGCCCTCTAAAACCGCTATACACTGCGGTTTTTAGAGGTTTTTAGAGGTTTTGTACCAATTTAATTGGTAGTTTTGCGAAATTTGGGTGTTGACACATAAAAATT
>WRGW01000111.1 GCA_009786985.1 Oscillospiraceae bacterium | reverse complement strand
GCATCTTGAGCAACGAAAGTCCTAATCGGGCTTCGCAAAACGAGAGTTGCAGTGTCGGTGGCTCTGCCGACGAGCAGGCAACTCGAAGTTCGCCCGAATTAGATAAGACTTTCGTTGCGGAGTAATGTCAAATACCCCTGTGCGTTAGTTACCAAGGAGGTTTACTATCGCACCATTACATAATAGAACCAAAAAATCGGAGGAAATGAAATATGTATGAACTTGATAAAATTATAGGTCTTGTATCTAAATACAGTGGCACTCTCGCAAGTGAAATTAACGAAGATACTAATCTACTGCATGATTTACGAATGGAATCAATGGGGTTTATCGACATGGTATGTGCTTTTGAAGAAACTTTTTCTTTCAAAATTCCTGAGCGTGATTTCCGTAAGTTTATCACAATCAAGAAAATTTGTACTTATGTTGAAAGCAAAGTTGCGAACAAAGCCGAAAAAGTGACTGAGATTAACGAGTCTGATGATGACGGCGAACTCCCGCTAGTTAAATCTCGTTGTGTAGTATCGCCGATTACCAAGAAATTAACTGCTAAAGTTCCAGCTTTAGTAACGTCGATTTATGGCAAAGGATATGCTTCAGAATATCTCTATAATCCTGATGAATTTTGGGCAAAAATCGAAAGTGGCGAGGTTTATCCTTATATCGCAGTCAACACTGACGGTAAGGCTACTGGTATGATATCTTTAATCAAACTTTCGCCTAATCCTAACGCTTTTGAGTTAGGACAGCTTATGGTCACACCAGATTATCGTGGAACTGATGTAGCAAAATTACTAATCTCTTGCCTTTCTAATCAAGAGCTTAAAGGTGGTGTGATTTATTCGGAGAGTATTACTAGCCATAAATACTCACAGCGTTCGTGTATTGCTGGTGGGTTTATTGACACGGCATTAAAGCTGAATTTAGCACATTCTCACGGAGAAGGTCATGGAGAAACCACACAAAATCTCGATGAGCGAATTAGCTGTGTGTGTTCTTGCATTGAACGTGGCGAAGCGACACTTTGGTGCTACCTGCCGAGCGAATACAAATCTCAAATCGAGTTTGCGGTTTCTGACTTACCACTAGTGACCACTCGTATATTCAGAAATGCTTCTGATACCGCCCCTAATAATCCGACTACTTATGAAGTAAACGATTCCGAACTTATTTCGACGCAATACGTAGTAATCACTTTCCTTGAAGTTGGTGCTGATATTAATGATGTTGTTAAACAAATCGATAAAGAGGCGAGTTCTAATGGCACAAAATCGTTAGCGATTAATGTTCCGCTTTCTTGCCCTCATAACGGGGCGACGATTAAAGCACTAAAAGCTCATGGTTTTTATTACGGTGGTGTAATGCCGAGATGGTATCCAGATTCTGATGGGTTAGTCATGCAAAAATTATATGGCAACCAAGTCGATTGGGAAAGCACAAAGTTGTTTAGCGATAAAATTCAAGCGATTGCGGAGAGTATTAAAAATGACCAATAGTTCCACAAACCAGAGTGGTTCAAACAAAAAAATCGAATTTAACTTTGATTACGCTGTAGCACGATTTAGCGAACTTTTAATTTATGAAACAGTTGATGGTAATATTGAAGAGTGCGAGAAGTTTATAAAAGCACTTGAAGTGCTTTATCCGAATATTCATATTAAATGTGAGTTAGAACGTGTAGCAGTCACTCAAACAAGCCCAGGTGGGCTTATGTATAGATTAAAAGGTAAAGATTCAAGCAAAAGCATTCTGCTTATGTCGCATTTTGACGTAGTACCAGCGTCTAAAGACGAAAAATGGGAAGCCCATCCTTTTACTGGGGGAATTAGCGAAGGCGAAATTTACGGACGTGGTGCACTCGATACAAAGTGCACCCTCTGTGCGATTATGGAAAGTGTTGAAACGCTTCTCGAACAGGGTTACATTACCGATTATGATATCTATATGTGCTTTGGTGGCGATGAAGAAACGTCTGGTAATGCTGCGATTACTATGTCGGCTTTACTCAAAGAACGTGGAGTCAGCCCTATGTTAGTAGTCGATGAGGGCGGTGCGATTGTTGATGCAAGCATAGTCGGCGGTAGTGAGCTTACAGCACTAATCGGAATCGCCGAAAAAGGTTATATGGATGTCGAATTTATCACTCGTGGTAAAGGAGGTCACACTTCTATGCCGACTAAGCATAATCCACTTTCTACAATGGCAAAAGTAATCAATCGCCTCGATAAACCGTTTAAGCCGATTATTAGCGAACCAGTTAAAATTATGGGTGGTGCGATTATTAGGAATTTTGGATTTAAGGTAAAAGTAGCACTCAAAAGCCCTATTCTACGAAAACTGCTCTTGCCTAAGGTATCGCAATTAGTCCCTGAAATCGGAGCATTACTTCAAACTACTGGTGCCGTCACTTTGATTAGTGGCGGAAGTGCTAAAAACGTAATCCCTGAAGAAATTCGTGCAGTCGGGAACTTTCGTGTAATAAATGGCAGTACTGTGGCAGAAACTCTCGAAATCATAAAAAAAACACTGCGTGGGCTTGATGTTGAGGTGAATCTACTCGAAAGTTTAGAGCCGTCTAAAATTTCGCGCGTTGAAGGTGAAGGTTGGGAAAGGCTTAACTCTGCGATTAAAATCACATGGAATACGGATGAGCGTAAGTGTGTAATAATCCCATATCTGATGATTGCAAGAACAGATTCACGCTTTTATTCTGAAATTACAGATTATGTGTATAGATTTTCGCCAATGTTTATGTCGTCGCAAGACCGTGAGGCGATTCATGGAATTAACGAGCGTATTTCGACTGACGCTTTTAGGAAAATGCTTGAGTTTTATTTATCGCTCATCACTAATGGAGGGGTATATGACCAAACGTGAGTTAATCGACCTTTGTTTAACTATGCCTAATGTGTATGAAGACTATCCTTTCGATGAGAACGCCGCTGTAATACGGCATAAAGATAATAAAAAAATGTTTGCTTTGATTGGGATTTGCAATAAGTCTAAAGAAGGGCGGCTATTCGTAAATCTCAAATGTGAACCGAATGAGGCTGATTTTTTGCGTAACATCTATACCGATGTTATACCAGGCTGGCATATGAACAAAAAACATTGGAATACTGTCTATGTAGATGGCGATGTTCCTTTTGAAGAATTACAACGAATGATTGGACACGCTTATGATTTGATTAGAGCTTCCCAGAAAGCTAAAAGGAAAACTAAATCTAAATGAAAAAAAAGCAACCTAAATCCACCAAAAAAACAACTATGCCTAATGCTTATATCGAAGGTGCAGGTGTAGTTAGTGAAAAAAATATTGTCGAAACGCTCGAAGAAAACTATATGCCTTATGCGATGAGTGTTATTGTTTCACGTGCGTTGCCTGAAATCGACGGATTTAAGCCGAGTCATCGAAAGCTGTTGTACACGATGTACAAGATGGGGCTTTTGAACGCACCACGTACTAAATCGGCGAATATAGTGGGGCAGACTATGCGACTAAATCCTCACGGTGATGCGGCTATTTACGAAACGATGGTTCGATTAGCACGTGGCAATGAATCATTACTACATCCTTATGTTGATAGTAAGGGTAACTTTAGTAAGGCGTATTCGCGTGATATGGCATTTGCCGCTTCTCGTTATACTGAAGCTAAGCTCGAGGCGATTTGTGGTGAGCTTTTCTCCGAAATCGAGCGTGATACGGTAGACTTTGTTCCTAATTATGACTATTCTACAACCGAACCAGTGTTATTACCAGCTAAGTTTCCGGCAATTTTAGTCAATTCTAATATAGGGATTGCAGTTTCAATGGCTTCTAACATCTGCCCGTTTAATCTGACGGAGGTTTGTAAGACTACCGAACTGATTATGAAAAACCCTGAGCTTTTCGCTTCTAATCCCGAAGAAATTCTAAGCACGTTGATTGCTCCGGACTTTCCGGGTGGAGGCTATATCATCTATAATGAAGATGAGCTAAAGCAGATTTATGCTACTGGACAAGGGGGATTTAAAGTTCGTGCTAAGCATATTTACGATAAATCAGCAAATTGTATAGAAGTGACAGAGATTCCTCCAACTACAACAGTTGAAGCTATTATCGACAAAATTGTCGAACACGTCAAAAACGGGAAAATCAAGGAAGTTAGCGACATTCGTGATGAAACCGACTTGTCTGGATTAAAGCTGACAATCGACCTAAAACGTGGCGTTGACCCCGAATCACTCATGCAAAAGCTGTTTAAGCTGACTACTCTGCAAGACAGTTTTTCATGCAATTTTAATATATTGATTTCAGGTAGCCCACGAGTTATGGGGGTAGTCCAAATCTTAGATGAGTGGGCAAAATTTCGCATAGAATGCGTCAAAAGGCGAATTGCTTATGAGCTTTCTAAAATGAAGTCTAAGCTCCATCTGTTACTTGGACTAAAAAAGATTTTGCTTGATATAGACAAAGCTGTAAAAATCATCCGTGAAACCAATGAAGAAGATGAAGTTGTGCCTAATCTAATGGTGGGGTTTGGCATTGATGAAATTCAAGCTGAATACGTCGCAGAAATTAAATTGCGTAATATCAACAAAGCATATATTCTTAGACGGACGGCTGAAATCGAAAATTTGAGAGAGTCTATTGCACAATCAGAAGAAACCCTCGAAAGTGAACGCAAAATCCGCAAACTGATTATAGAAGACTTGCGAGAAATTGCAAAAAAACATGGTAAACCTCGTAAAACTGAAATCCTTTATGGAATTACGGGGGTTAGCGAAAATACTAACGATTCTCTCGAAGAAATTCCAGATTATCCAGTGAATATTATTCTCACTAAGGAGGGGTATTTCAAAAAAATCACACCTCAATCGCTTAGAATGTCTGGTGAGCAAAAGATGAAAGAGGGCGATTCTATAATGGCCCAACATTCGTCCGAAACTACTAATAATCGCGATTCGTTATTATTCTTCACTGATAAAGGTGTGGCTTACAAGTCAAAAGCGGGTGATTTTGAGGATACTAAAGCCAGCCTTATGGGAGATTATATTCCATCAAAACTCGAATTTGATGATGATGAAAAGCTGTTAGAAATGGTTCACACGGCTGATTTTTCAGAAACGCTTGTGATGTTTTTTCAAAATGGAAAGTGTGCAAAAGTACCGTTAACTTCGTTTGTTACTAAGACTAAACGCAAGAAGTTGGCGAATTCACTTAACACAAATTCAATGCTTGTTGCGATGTTTAAAATCTCGTTAGAAAATGAGAGTTCAGAGGGTTCGGAAAGTCCAGTAGAGTTTTTGCTAAAATCAGAATCAGGGAAAGTTATTATTTTCCCGTCAACGTTAATTTTACCTAAGACTACGCGCGACACTCAAGGTGTGCAGGTTATGCGACTTACTAAGACTATGCTACAATCAGCTGCGGTGTATCGTGAGGGAATGATAAAAAATCCAAATAAGTATAGAACAAAGACGATTCCAGTCGCTGGGGTTCAGGCTACGAGTAGTGTTCAGATGGAGTTAGAAGTTGCGTTCATAGATTGAGTTGTTTGGATTTTGGGCGAATTTTCTGCCAGACAAGGCGAATTTTTGTAGTAGGCTTTGTGCCTATCAAGAAAATTCAATGCAGTATGGCGGGAAATTCGCAAAAATATGAATGGCTTAGTCTATAGAACACAGCTTCTTAGTGTGAGGAGAATCGTGAATGTCCAAACCAATCATATCGATAATAGGGGCAGGGTTAGCGGGAGTAGAGGCAGCTCATGTTTTGGCGATTAGAGGGTTCAAAGTCAGATTATATGAGATGAAGCCACAAAAGTATTCGCCAGCTCACAAACATTTGGGGTTTGCGGAACTTGTTTGTTCTAACTCGTTCAAAGCTGATAGGTTATCTACTGCTGGAGGGCTTCTTAAAGCGGAAATGCGGGTGCTTGGTTCGCTTGTTTTGGAAGTTGCTAATTACACAAAAGTCCCCGCTGGAGGGGCTTTGGCAGTAGATAGGGTTGCTTTTTCCAACGAAATCACACGGCGGATTCGTAGTGAACCTAATATAGAAATAGTGTCTGGTGAAGTCACTGATTTTCCGAAAAGCCATGCAATTATTGCTACTGGACCGCTCACTTCGGACAAGTTTGCCGATGCAATCAAAATAAAATGTGGTGGATTTCTTAGTTTTTATGATGCTGCTGCTCCAATTATTACCGCTGAAAGTATCAACATGGAAAAAGCGTTCGTGGCGACTCGGTATGATAAAGGAGAAGCGGATTATCTAAATTGCCCATTTACTAAAGGTGAGTATGAGCGGTTTTACGAAGAACTCATAAACGCAGAGGTTGCCTCACTTCATGATGTTGATTTATCGGAGAATGGCAAGCCTAATTTTTACGAGGGTTGTATGCCAGTAGAAGTTCTTGCAAAGCGTGGCATTGATTCGGTGCGGTATGGTTGTATGAAACCAGTTGGTATTTTATATCCAGAGGGGCATATAAATCTTTGGGGTTCTGCTAATGCTGGAAGCTCAAATCAGGTTCATAAGCGACCATATGCTAATGTCCAGCTCCGAAAAGAGAATGCAACTGTAACTATGTTTAACCTTGTAGGTTTTCAGACTAATCTAAAATTTGGTGAACAAAAGCGTGTTTTTACGCTAATACCTGGACTTGAAAACGCTGAGTTCGTGCGTTATGGCGTAATGCACAGGAATACTTTTATTGACAGCCCACGATTGCTTGACTCTGCTTTTATGCTAAAAAATTCTGACAACATTTATTTTGCAGGTCAGATTACGGGCGTTGAGGGGTATATGGAATCAGCGGCGAGCGGAATCATTGCTGGTTTAGCGATGGCGGCAAGATGCTCAGGCGAGAATGCGATAGAATTGCCTGATACAACAATTCTTGGAGCATTGACACGATATATCAGCGATAAAACTGTAGTAGCTTTTCAGCCTATGGGGGCTAATATGGGATTACTCCCACCGCTGACAATTCAGCCACCAATTAAGAATAAACAGGAACGAAACACAAAATTATCTGAGCGTGCATTACGAGATTTACAAAAATTATAAACTGAACGGTTATACAAGGAATCGCAGGAGGTTAAGAATTGAAAATAGTAATAGATGGTTTTGGTGGTGATAATGCCCCTGAATCAATAATCGAAGGTGCAGTGATGGCTGTTAAAGAGCTTGGTAAGGAGCATGAACTCCAGCTTTTAATCACTGGTGATAAAGAAAAGTTGCAGACAGTTTTTCAAAAACTGAAACTGCCTATGACAAAAATCGAACTGGTTTACGCTAACGGTGTAATAAAAGTTGAAGATAACCCTATGGACATTCGCACTTCAAAAGCGGGAACGTCGATGGGGGTTGCGTTCGATTTAGTCAAAAAAGGCGATGCTGACGCATTTGTAAGTGCTGGGAGTACGGCGGCGTTAGTGGTAGGCGGTTCGATGACATTAGGACGGATTAAAGACATCAAACGCCCTGCATTATCGCCGATTATGCCAAGTACAGAGGGTAATTATATCCTGCTCGATGGTGGTGCTAATATAGAATGTCGCCCTGAAATGTTACTTCAGTTTGCAATTATGGGTAGTGTTTATATGCAGAAAGTCATGAGCATTAAAAATCCGCGTGTCGGGCTTTTGAATGTTGGTGCTGAATCCGAAAAAGGGCGTGAGCTTGAGCTTGATAGTTACAAGCTATTAAAATCAGCTTCTCCACTTACAATCAACTTTGTGGGAAATGTGGAAGCTAGAGAAGTTCCTCTTGGGGCGTGTGACGTTCTCGTTACTGATGGATTTACTGGTAACATATATCTCAAGACAGTTGAGGGCATGGGCGGATTTATGAAGAGTTCACTCAGGAGCATTTTTGGTAAAAACGCTGCTTCCAAAATCGGATACGCACTTTCGCAAAGTGGGGTGAAAGAAATCCGCAAACGTACTGATTATCGTGAAATTGGTGGAAGCCCTTTACTTGGAACAGCGAAACCAGTCATTAAAGCCCACGGTTCGAGCGACGCAAAAGCGATTAAGAACGCAATCAAACAAGCTGCCGAATTTGTGAGTGCTGGTGTGATTTCTGAAATTGAAAATTCGCTCAAAAACGATTAGGGGGCAAAATTTTATAATGGCAACCTCTGAAAATCTCATGTATATTTTCGCCATACGAATTTTTTCGTGCTTTTGCACAAAAAACGTAGGCAAACTTTGTGTTTTGGCGAGGCTTTTTGGGTAAGAGACGGATAAAGCCCGTACAGCAAAAACGTGCAGGAGGTTTTCGGAGGTTGCTTAATGAGTTTACAATGAGTATGAAAAATAATAAAGAACACGAAAAACTTGAAAAAGCAATCGGGTATACTTTCGCTAAAAAGTCACTATTACAACAGGCGTTAATTCACTCATCTGCACTCGCTGAAAAAGGATTGACAACTTTTTGTAACTCTAACGAACGTATGGAATTTCTCGGTGATAGCATATTGTCTGTTATTGTGTCACGACATCTTTACAGAAACCTCCCTCAAAAACCAGAAGGTGAGCTTACTAAGTTACGTGCTAATTTGATTTGTGAGGAAGCGTTATACAAATATGCGATTAAGCTTGAACTCGGTAGTTTGCTTATAATGAGCAAAGGCGAAGAAAACTCTGGTGGGCGTGAGAGAAAGTCGATTTTATCTGATGCTTTTGAGGCTTTAATCGCCGCTGTTTATCTCGATTCGTGTGAGCGTGGTGTTGACGCTCTCGAATGTGCCGCTGATTTTGTAGTGCCGTTTCTGCCTACCAAAGAAGCGTTAGAGGGCGGGAAAGTGAAGTTTCATATAGGCGATTATAAAACAGCGTTACAAGAAATTATTCAAAAAGACCCTAATGTTGTAATCGAATATGAAATCGTCGGTGAACACGGGGAAGCTCATTGCAAAACTTTTGAAGCAAGTGTAAAAATTGATGACGAAATTACTGGAATTGGGAGCGGTAGTACTAAAAAAGAAGCGGAACAACAATCAGCAAAAGCAGCACTCATCAAACTTGGTGCTGATATATGAAAAGCACTAACGCTTCAGTCTTTATTCCGCATTTGGGGTGCCCTCATGAATGTAGCTTTTGTAATAAGAATGCGATTACCGAAAATATAAAATCGGTTGAAGTTTGTGAAGTTACTACAATTCTCGAAAATCATGTGAAATCGCTTGCACGTAGAAAGTTCACTGCAGAAATCGCATTTTTTGGCGGAACTTTTACAGCACTGTCTTACGAATATAGAGAAAAATTACTCACGATTGCGAACGATTTTCTAAGTGAATATCCTGAAATTTTTACAGGCATTCGTATTTCGACAAGACCAGATTGCATAGACGTTTTAGTTTTAGAGCAACTTTGTAAGTATAACATCACCGCAATAGAATTAGGTTGTCAAAGTATGGACGATGACGTGTTAATCGCAAACGAACGTGGGCATAACTCTAACGATGTACGTAAATCTGCAAAATTAATCAAAGATTATGGGGTTGAGCTTGGTGTCCAGATGATGACTGGATTGTACAGAGATACTCCTGAAAAATGCCTTTACACCTGCAATGAACTGATTAAACTACAGCCGAATACCGCTCGTATTTATCCCACGGTTGTAGTTGCAGGAACTAAGCTCGCACAGATTGGACACTCACCGTTTCCACTTGAACAGACCATTGACTTATGTGCCGACATTTATGGGCGATTTGTCGAAAACGGTGTACGTGTGATTCGTTTGGGGCTTAATTCAAAGGCTAATCCGCACAATGCAATCGGTGAACTTTGCATTAGTCGATATTATTATAAAAGAATTCTTGCTTTTAT
Source organism: Oscillospiraceae bacterium (assembly GCA_009786985.1). GTDB lineage: Bacteria > Bacillota > Clostridia > Oscillospirales > Ruminococcaceae > Ruminiclostridium_E. Next base: position 47,146 of record WRGW01000111.1, on the reverse strand, counting down.
GCAGAAATCAAATTTTGAAAGCGGTGCGACTAAGTTTAGAATTTTTACTGATAAGCGGAATATTAGTAAAATCGTTGGACAAAAAGGTGAAAATAAATGTAAATTATTAGAACATGGATTCACCTATAAAATTAAAGAAAAACCAAGTGAGGATTTAGAAATCGATGCGATTTAAGACGTTAGAAATTCAAGGGTTTAAGTCGTTTCCAGATAAAACTGTATTGACTTTTGATAGTCGTACAACCGCAGTAGTCGGGAGTAACGGAAACGGTAAAAGTAATATATCTGACGCTCTCCGCTGGGTTATGGGCGAACAGGGTGCTAAAACTCTGCGCGGTGATAAAATGGAAGATGTTATTTTTCATGGAACACTTACGAGAAAACCGCTGGGATTTGCTAAAGTTACTCTGACAATTGATAATTCTGACGGTGGAATTCGGGTAGGGAGCGTTTTGGGATTAGAGGTTGATTTAGAGCAATCAGAACAAAATTCGGTTCAAGAGCAGGATAACGATGTTGTAATAACACGTAAGTTATACCGTACTGGAGATTCAGAATATCTTATAAACGGCAAGAAGAGTAGACTTAAAGATATTCATACACTTTTTATGGGAACTGGATTGGGTCGTGACGGGTATTCGATTATAGGGCAGGGGAGAATTGACGAAATTGTAAATTCAAAAGCGACTAATCGCCGTGAAATTTTTGAAGAAGCTGCGGGTGTATCTAAATTTCTATTCAAGAAAGCAGGTGCTCAGCGTGAGCTTGACCGTACTGATGAAAACTTACTCAGACTTCTTGACATTGAGAATGAGCTAAAAGAACGCCTTCCAAAACTAGAAAAACAGGCGGAAAAAGCTAATAAAGCTTTTGCATTAAAAGAAGAAGAACGTGCACTCGGTGTGGCGGTGAGCGTTCGTGAGCTTACACGCATTTCTAAAGACATTCAAGAAAATGAAAATACAATTCTTTTGAATCAGGGCGAATGTGAACATTATGAACGTGAAATCGAAGAATACGAAAAAGAGGCTGATTCAATTTTACTGACCAAGCAAGAATTAAATGCTAAAATTGATAGATTGCGTCGTGAGGGTGAGGTTTCACGCGAAAAAATCGCTAATACTGATAAAGAAATTGCCGTTATGCAGAGCGAAATTTCGCATAACAACGGGCGTATTTCGGGTATTCGTGAACAGTTTGCACTTTCCGAAAAAGGTGATGATGAACTTTCTTTGCAAATCGAAGATTTGCGGAAACAAATAGTTGATATTGAATGTGAAATTGTTAAAATTGAGAGTAGCAGACATTCTGAACAAGAAGCATTAGAAAAGTTAGAAGAACAGAGTTCTTCATTGGATGGCGAAAACTCTGAACTTTCGCAAAAAATCGTTGAACTTTATGCAAAAAAATCGGCGGCGGAAATCTTTATCTCTCGTAGTGGTGAAAGTATTGCGGAACTCGAAAACCAAATCATTCAAGCAAAAGAGCTGATTTCAGGTCAAGCCAAAGAAAAAGCACGATTAGTTTCGAGCAAAAATGCACTTAACTCTGAACTCGACGTGCTTATTGAAGAACGTGATGAAACGGCAAACAAGTTGTCTGGTTATTCAAAGCTGTATGAGGGAAAAGCTTCAAAATTAGATGTGGCTCGTGAGAGACTAGATAAGCTCAAAATAGATGAACAGCAGTGTAAAACTCGCTTAGAAATACTTTCTGATGTTGAGCGTTCGATGTCTGGATATTATCACAGCGTCAAGACAGTTATGCAGGCAACAAAATCTGGACGGTTTACGACAAATGACGTTTTAGGAACGGTTGCCGATGTCATAACAGTCGAAAGTAGATTTGGAACTGCGGTTGAAATCGCATTGGGTTCAGCTTTGCAAAATATTATTGTCGCTAACGAAAGTGTTGCCAAACGTTGTATATCTTTTCTCAAAGAAAACAAGGCTGGTCGTGCGACTTTTTTGCCGCTCACATCAGTGCAGGGCAGGGTGCTTGAAAATCATGCGTTGTATTCTGAAGATGGATTTATAGGGTTAGGTCACGAAATCGTTGGTTGTGATGAAAAGTTTTCATCTGTTATACGTTCGCTCCTCGGTAGAACGGCTTTCGCTGAAGACATCGATTCGGCGACTATAATTGCCAAAAAGCATGGTTACAAATTCAGAATTGTGACACTTGACGGACAAGTCATTAATGCTGGGGGTTCGTTTACTGGAGGTTCTGTTAAGAAATCTGAGGGAATTATCAGCCGTAAACAAGAACTCGAGGGCTTGCAAAAACGCACAGCTAAACTTCAGAGTGAGCTTTTGCCAGCTAAAGAATCACACGATTTATTAGCAGCAGAATGTGCTAAAATGAAGCTCGAGTGTGAAGGTTTCCGTGAAAACTTGTCCAGATTTTCAGGCGAAGAAATGCGGTTGACTGCCGAATTAAACGGTGTTGGTGAGATGCTGAAGCAATTTAATGAACGATTAGACCAGTCAGAAGAAACACTCGAGAGCTGTGAGGATAAAATCGCCGAAGAAAAAACTGCATGTGATAAAAACCAGAATGATTTAGTGCAAATCGTTCAAGAATTATCTCAAAGAGAAGTAGAAGCATCTAATAAAGGTTCACTGCTTGAAAGTATAGTAGAAAATCGCCGTAAAATCAGTGAGTGTATTTCTGACTTAAATATGCAAAAACTAACCAAACAAAAAGACATCGAGAATTATAATTCGCAGATTGTTCATTTTGAGAATACACGCTCACAGTCTGATGCTAATCGTGTGAGTTTGCTCGACGAAATCGCCGAATTAGAAGCGAAAAACAAAGAACTCGAAAACGAAATTGTCACAAAGAAAGAAAAAATTTCCCAAACTGACAGTGGGTTGTTTGAAAATAAGAGTGAAATTGCTGAACTCACTAAGCTGAATGAAGAACATGAAAAACGTAGTGTTCAAATTCATAGTGAAATTCGCGAAAAAATCTCTCACAAAGAAAAGTTTTCTAACGCATTGGCGACGGCAATAGAACGTAAAACAAGCCTCGAAAAAAAAGCAGAAGAAATTAAAGCGAGTTTGTTTGACGATTATGAGCTTACTCCGACTGAAGCGGTGGAATTTTCTGGAAAAGTTGCATCTGGCACTGATGGATTTGCGGCGTGTGGTGGGTTGATGGTTGAAAGCACAACTGAAGCCGCTGACCGCAACGTTATTAAACAAGCAAAGGCAGCACTCGGCGAAATTCGCAAACAGTTAGCGGCTCTCGGTGATGTAAACTATGCAGCGATTACCGAGTTTTCAGAAGTCAGTGCAAGATATAAAGATTTGTCGGAACAATTAAGTGATATTCGTAAAGCTAAACGAGAGTTAGAAAAGTTGATTGACGAGTTGCAAAATGAAATCCGCACAAGGTTTTTGGCAAGTTTTAATGAAATTAGTGTACATTTTAGTCGAATTTTTACAGAGATTTTTGGTGGTGGAACCGCTCGGCTTGAATTGGTCAATACATCTAATCACGAAAATTATGAGGAGGCGGAAGACGTACTCGCCGCAGGTGTTGAAATTTTTGCAGCTCCCCCAGGGAAATTAAGCAAAAGTTTGATGGCGTTATCTGGAGGGGAAAAAGCGTTAGTTGCGATTACACTCTACTTAGCGATTCTACTCCACCGTCCGACTCCGTTTTGTATGCTTGATGAGGTTGATGCAGCTCTCGATGAGGTAAATGTTGTGAAATACATCAACTATCTCAAGCGATACGCTGACACCACACAACTTATGATGATAACTCATAGGCGCTCTACAATTGAAGGGTGTGATGTGCTTTACGGCGTATTTATGCAAGAAAAAGGCGTGTCACGGTTGCTAAAACAGGAAATATATGAAATTAATGAAAATTAGAAGGAGTTTTACATGGAAATAAGAGAAAAAACGTTGTCTAACGAGAAGATTTACGATGGAAAAATCATGAAAATCCACAAAGATACGGTGGAACTCCCTAATGGAAATCAGGCGTTCAGAGAGATTGTCGAACATTCGGGAGGTGTGTGTGTATTGCCACTTACTGACTGTAGAAACATCATCTTAGTAGAACAGTTTCGTTATCCTTTTGCAAAAGCGATTTTAGAAATTCCAGCTGGTAAACTCGAACTCGCCGAAAGGCATAATCCACTTGAATGTGGAAAGCGTGAACTTTTCGAGGAAACTGGTTATCACGCAAAAGAATTTGTATCTCTTGGGGAGTTTTATCCAACGCCCGCATATTGCACTGAAGTTATTCATATGTATCTGGCAAAGGGGTTGTATGTCGAAAACGCTCATAATAACGATTTAACGCCCCAAAATCATTTAGATGATGATGAGTTTTTGAACGTTATAAAACTACCAGTCAGTAAAATTCTTGAAATGATTTTAGGTGGTGAAATCCCTGATGGTAAGACGCAGGCTGCTGTTCTTAAATCTAAAGTGCTTGGGCATTTTTCGGATGTTGTTTGAACTTATTCAAATAGTCCCTAAAGTGATGGAGTATGTAATTTTACAGAATTTTCAACAACGCAAAAAAGGCAAGCTAATGCTCGCCTTTCATACTATGATTTTTTAATTTTTTAGAAATCGGATAGAATCGTTTCTTTTTGAATAGAATCTTCGGTTGTTTCACCAATCATAGCCATGGTAGCTTCTTCCGCTGCCAAATGCTCGTCATAAGCCTTTAGAATCTGTGATTCGATTTGCTGACGTGCTTCTGGGTTAATCGGATGAATGATGTCACGGAAAGTTCCTGATTCATCTCTACGACTTGGCATCGCTACGAACATACGTTCATCGCCTTGAACTAATTTAATGTCGTGGACTGCAACCGCATTGTCGATTGTTAGAGAAACAACCGCTCTTAGTCTCCCCTCATGGATGATTTTTCTTACTCTGATATCGCTTATTTCTAACATTTTGAACACCCTTTCGCGTCTTATTTACCGTACGCTACGCATACGTGCATATGTTTTGAGTACATATGTAAAGTCAAACTAAGAGCTCATAAGGGGAGCTTTTCTCCCTGAAGCTCGCGCCGACATCGCAACTCTGACGATTGCTAAACTATAGATTATTTTTCGCTAAGGTGGGTAGAATATTCATATGGAAAATTTGTCAACTAATAAAACAAAGCCTTCATTTTCTGTTAGTGATTTACTTTTTGAGATGAAGCAAAACGATTCGCATTTAATCCATTACATCGGAATCGGAGGGAGCGGAATGTATCCGTTAGCTCAAATTCTTCATGGAAAAGGGTTTAATTTGTCAGGTTCTGATAACAATCAAACTGATACTGTTGATGCGGTTCGTAAAATGGGGATTTCGGTTTTTATGGGACACTCTCCAGAGAATGTTGTAAATGCAAGTGCGATTGTTCGTTCTGCTGCAATTAGTGATGACAACCCTGAAATTATCAAAGCAAGAGAACTTAGAATCCCAGTTATTGAGCGTTCCGAACTGCTCGGTTATATTACGAAGCAGTATAACAAAGCAGTCTGCGTTTCGGGAACCCATGGTAAAACCACGGTTTCATCAATGCTGGCTTACATTTTTATGAATGGGGACTGTTTTGAACAAACTGATATTTCAGCGGTAATCGGCGGTAAGCTGAAAATTCTTGATGGTGGTTCAGGGCGAAGCGGGGGTAGCGACATCATGATATGCGAGGCCTGTGAGTATGCCGATACTTTTTTACAACTCGCACCGAATGTTTCGGTAATTATCAATATAGATGAAGACCACCTTGAATATTTCGGGAGTATGGATAATTTGCGTTTGTCTTTTACAAAATTTTGTAACATTACAACTGATTACCTTGTAGTCAATGGTGATGATGCGAACACCATGCTTGCAGTCAAAAATTCCGAGTTTTCAGGGAAAGTTGTGACATTCGGCAAAAGTGCATCTAATGATTTCTATCCACTGGAACTCAACGGTAATGCTAAAGGTGGCGGTAATGTGTTTGAGCTTGTCCATAACGGTCAGTCTCTCACAACAATTAGGTTAAATGTCCCAGGTGAGCATAATGCCTTAAACGCTGTGTGTGCCTGTGCAGTTGCAACAACGCTCGGTTGTAGTCCCGATACGCTTTCTAAGGGATTAGAAGCGTTTACGGGTGCCAGACGACGGTTCGAGATTTTAGGAGAGGTGAACGGTATTACAGTAGCGGACGATTACGCCCATCACCCCGCTGAAATCACTGTAACGCTAAAAGCCGCAAAGTCTATGGGATATGAACGTGTATGGGCAGTGCATCAGCCTTTCACATACTCACGTACTAAGAGTATGTTAGGCGAATTTGCTAAAGCGTTATCAATTGCGGATGAAATCACTCTAACAGAAATTATGGGTAGTAGAGAAGTCGACCCAGGTGATATACACTCTGCTGATTTAGTGCGTGAAATCTCGAAATGTGGTAAAAATTGTGATTATTTTTCTACCTTTGATGATGTTGCTAATGAGATTGTCGAAAATTGTCGTACCCATGATTTAATTATAACACTTGGATGCGGAGATGTCAATAAGATTGCGCATAATATAATTCACAAAATAAATGCAAAATTTATGCTGTAAATTGTGAAAAGTTCACTAAACACTTTTGGTCAATCTCGAATAACTGTTAATTTTGGGGTTATTTTGAATTTATTAGGGGGTTTTAACGACATTGCAAAGGAAGTTTACGCATATCGATGAATCGTTTGTTTGTATCATCTGCGGAACAAAAATCCCTACTTTGAATTACACTGCACGTAATCATTGTAGGGAGTGTTTGTGTTCGATTCACCTCGATAATTTCCCAGGCGATAGACAAAGTGAGTGTGGTGGAATTATGAGACCAATTGGTATTGAACCGCATAAAAAGAAAGCTGGCGTAATGCAGCTTTTACATAAGTGTGAAAAATGCGGTGAAATTAGAAAAAATATAGTAGCTGAGGATGATGATTATGACTTAATTTTAAAACTTAGTGCAAAAAAAGCGTATGAAATCTAAGAAGCTGTCGACACCAAGTTCAAAACACTCTCGTGTCGACAACCTTTAGAAAAGGCAGGGTATAATTTAATCTAATTTTGTTTTTTGAGATTCAACAGTCCTTACGGATTCATAATATCACGAATAATTTCAATGCGGTCATCAGTCATTTTAGCGAGCGTTGGAGTTGCTTTCTTTGAGGTCTTAATTTTGTAGAAATACTGGCGAGCATCGTCATAGTTTTCTAACTTGTAGCTGATGTCACCGAGCAGGAAAGCGATTTGGAGTGACAGTTTATCATCGATTCTTGAGTTAGTGGTGTAGATGTGGTGATAAGCCTCATACGATTTTTGGAATGCGACACGCTCCATTTTTTTATCCTTACAATCGGAATACAATCGAGCAATTTTGAGGTGTATACCCGCACATTCAAGCTCTTGATTACGGTCTACCGCTAAAGGTGTGCAGATGAGTGCTAAGTAAAAGCTGATGAATACAGAGTTCATATCTCGTTCACGTCCGATTTTTATTTCGAGGTTTTCATCTTTATACGGCTCTAGTGCTTTGTGAATATTTTCCGCATATCGTTTAGGCGTTTCTTCAAATATCTTTAGTTCAGTACTAAACAAGCATTTAGTACAAGTCGTGATTGCGTAGTGTAGCGGTTCGATTCCAGTATGGCGTATACGCATATCAGGTTCGGTTTTACCACGACCTAATCGCGAAGTCAACAAAAAGTGATTGTCGAATTCAAATCCACAAAGTGGGCAAATTGCTTTGACTACTGCTAACGCTGTCGAATCGTTTGCGGGTTGTAGTTCATAACTTCCGTGTCCTTCTGGTAATAATTTAGACATAATTTTTCTCCGTTTTTAGTAAATAAGAGTTGCGGTGTTATTAAGCCACCGACAAAGTCGCCGAGTGGCTCTGCCACTGAGTAGGCGACTTGAAGAGCTTAGCTTCGTCGAGTTCCCCCCCATTCCAGACAGGCAAAGCCTGCCTTTCAGGGGATACTCTTGTTTAGCTTTCCCAGCTATTAAGATATTTTTCTTGTTCTGATGTGAGTTTGTCGATGTTTACGTTCCAGTAACCGAGTTGACGGCGTGCGACTTCAGTGTCTACCTCGTCTGGAACTTTGATGACTTTGTCTTTTTGTCCTTTAAGTTTATCTTTATTTTCGAGAATGTACTGTGCCGACAAAGCCTGAATTGCAAATGACATATCCATGATTTCCGCTGGATGACCATCGCCTGCAGCAAGATTTACGAGCCTACCTTCAGCGATTACGTATATCCAACGCCCATTACTCATCTTATAACCTTGAATGTTGTTACGAGCGAGCTTTTCTTCGGTTGCGATTTTCTTTAATCCAGCAACATCAACTTCACAATCAAAGTGACCTGCATTACAGCATATTGCACCATCTTTCATTACGTTGAAATCAGCTTCGGTAATTACTCCGCTACAACCAGTTACCGTTATAAAGAAATCACCGATTTTTGCAGCCTCGTTCATAGGCATTACTTTGAACCCATCCATAACAGCTTCCATCGCTTTAATTGGGTCGATTTCCGTGACGATTACTGATGCCCCGAGCCCTTTAGCACGCATTGCAACGCCTTTTCCGCACCAGCCGTAACCAGCGACTACAGCGTTTTTGCCTGCGACTATCAGATTAGTAGTGCGGTTGATTCCATCCCATACTGATTGACCAGTTCCGTAACGGTTGTCAAACAAATGCTTACAGTCAGCGTCATTTACAAGCGCCATCGGGAACTTTAGTTTTCCTTCGCGATTCATAGCGAGCAAACGAACAATTCCAGTAGTTGTTTCTTCGCAACCACCAATTACACCATCGAGTAAATGCGTGTATTCAGTGTGGATTAGCGTGACTAAATCTCCACCATCATCAATGATGATATTAGGAGCTACTTCAATTACTTTTGAAATGTGGCGTTTATATTCTTCGTCAGTAGCATCATACCACGCAAAAACACTAAGTCCTTCGTGAGCGAGAGCTGCCGCCACATCATCTTGCGTAGAAAGCGGGTTGCTTCCAGTAATATACATTTCCGCTCCACCAGCCGCTAATACTTTGCAGAGATACGCAGTCTTAGCTTCAAGATGAACAGATAAAGCGATTTTTAGACCCGAAAATGGTTTAGATTTTTCGAAGTCAGCTTTGATTCCACGCAATAAAGGCATATTAGCTTCAACCCAGTCGATTTTACGTTTACCAGATTCCCATAAATTGATATCGCGAATTTCACAATTTTTCATTTTATTTAGACACTTCTTCCTTCTAATTTATTTGTATATATGGTTGAGTATATCATATATTTAACAAAAAGTCAACCACTCTTTATTAAATTTTACGACAATTTTATAAAATAGAGTCTATTGAATATGATTTTGAAAATGCTATTATTAAACTATTATGAAAGTAAAACAGGCTTTGCGTGAAAATGTTCGGTAACACCGCAGGGCAAGCCCTGCACCCCTCTCGCTTCGCTCGCGAGAACCGACGCAGAGCTTCGGGGTATTCACCCGAACTTTCAATAAATTTTCTACTGCTTCGAAAAATTGCTTGACAAATTCATAAATTTGAGGTATAATAAAGGGTGGCAGAGGGTTTGCCACTATGCAAAAAAGGAAAGGTAACATAATCATGGTTATTATAGGTTCAGACCACGGTGGATATGTGACGAAGGAGTTTTTGAAAAAATACTTCGACAAGAATAAAATTCCGTTCGCTGATGTAGGGTGTGATGGGTCAGCTGTTGACTATCCAGATATTGCAGAGGCGGTTTGTCAGAAAGTTCTCAAATCTCCCGAAAATTGCGGAATTATCGTTTGTGGAACTGGCATTGGTGTGTCAATTGCGGCGAATAAAATTGATGGTATTCGTGCGGCACTTTGCTCGGACTATTATTCAGCGAAACTTACGAGATTGCACAATGATTCAAATGTGCTTTGTATCGGTGGGCGGACGATTGGTGAAGAAGTTGCGTTAGAACTCGCCAAAGTTTGGCTTGAAACTGATTTTTCTGGTGATGCACGCCATATAGCGAGAGTGAAAAAGATTACCGAACTCGAAGTCAAAGCTAAAGGAGAAAATGCATGAAATTCAATCACGAATTAGTTTCATACTTGGAAGATTTGTCTTGTCTTGCACTTTCGGAAGATGAAAAGGCTACTCTACAAAGCGACCTTGAAAAGATTTTAAATCATATACAAATCATAGACAAGTTAGACACAGAGGGTGTAATTCCGAGAAGCCACCCTTTCGATAATGTCAACGCTTTTAGAGAAGACGTAGTCGTCTCATCTTTTGACCGTGAGCTTATTCTAAAAAACGCTCCTGAAAAAAATGATGAAATGTTCATTGTACCTAAAACGGTGGAGTGATTTTGAGTATTGTCATAAATGTGATAGGAAGTATAGTCGATTAACATAAAAATTTATAGATTTTCAAGTTAAACGACTATAGAAAGCAATGAGGTTGGAATAATTAGAATGAATAATAACAATATTTTACGCTGTTATGTTGAAAAGAAGTCAGGGTTTGATGTGGCAGCAAAAGCAGTTCAAGCGGAATTGGCAGAATTTTTGGAGTTAAAAAACCCAGTAGATATAGAAGTGCGACTGTTTAATTGTTATGATGTTCAGGGTGTTCCGTCTGAGCATCTCAAAAAAGTTTATAACACGGTGATTAGCGAGCCGGTTTGCGACAATATTTACGAAGAAAACTTGCCTGATTTAGCGGGCAAAGGCGATGTTCGGGTTTTGTATGTTGAGCCGTTGCCAGGGCAGTTTGATATTCGTGCTGATTCGTGTGAGCAATGTATTCAAATGCTGTTGTCTGATTCTGATGATGCAATTCGCCCTAAAGTTAAAATCGCAAAGGTTTATGTGATTTGGGGAATTGTCGATGATGCTGAATTTGAGCGTGTAAAATCATATCTTATAAACAAAGTTGAAGAGCGTGAAACTAACTCAGACAAACCACAATCGCTTTTAGAAGAGGCTAATACAAATATTCCAGACATTCCTGAAGTGCATGAGGATGATTATGACGGACTTTCTCTCGCTATGTCTAAAGATGATGTTGCGGTAGTGCGTGAATATTTTAAGAGCGAAAAGCGTAACCCTACACTCGCCGAAATCAAAGTGCTTGACACCTACTGGTCTGACCATTGTAGGCATACCACTTTTACAACTATATTAAAAAACATTGACATTCAGGACAAGCGTGTTAAAGATGCTTTTGAGCTTTTTAAGTCAATAAACGGTGATAAACCAGTCACTCTCATGAATATAGCGACGGCAGCTATGCGACATTTCCGTAAGGAAGGTAGTTTGCCTATGCTTTATGAAAGCAAATCAGACGAAAATAACGCTTGTACGATTAGAGTTCCGTGCGAAGGTTCAGATGATGACACCTTGCTTTTTTTCAAGAATGAAACGCATAATCACCCTACAGAAATTGAACCTTTGGGAGGGGCATCAACCTGTATAGGTGGCGCAATCCGTGACCCACTTTCAGGGCGTGCGTATGTTTATCAGGCAATGAGGATTACTGGTTCAGCTGACCCTCGTGTGTCTATTAACGAAACGCTTCCAGGTAAACTTCCACAGAGGAAAATTACCACTACTGCGGCGGAGGGATTTAGTTCTTACGGTAATCAAATTGGGCTGGCGACTGGGTTTGTAAAAGAACTCTACCACCCTGGATATGTTGCAAAACGCCTCGAAGTTGGAGCGGTAATTGGTTCGGCCAAAGAGAGCCATGTCCGTTGTGAAAAACCAGCACCAGGTGACATTGTAGTCGTTATGGGGGGTAGAACAGGTAGAGATGGTATTGGTGGGGCGACTGGTTCATCTAGAGTCCACGGTGAAAGCACAGTCAGCGAAAGTGCGGCAGAAGTTCAAAAAGGAAACGCCCCAGAAGAACGTAAATTGCAACGATTATTTCTTAAACGAGAAGTCACACAACTAATCAAAAAGTGCAACGATTTCGGGGCAGGTGGTGCATCGGTGGCGATTGGAGAATTGGCCGATGGAATCGAAATTGATTTAGACGCTTTACCAGTAAAATATCAAGGGCTTAATGGTGTAGAGCTTGCTATTTCAGAATCGCAGGAGCGTATGGCAGTAGTAATCGCCGAATCTGATTTGCCCGAGCTTCTAAAACATTGTGAAAGCGAAAATGTTGAAGCACTCAAAGCTGCAGTAATAACTCAAGAACCACGGCTTGTTATGAAATGGCGTGGTAAAAAAATCGTTGACATTGCACGTGATTTTCTTGACACTAATGGTGCAAAGCGTTATGCCGATGTTAAAGTTCCGGATATCTACAAAAAAGAAGCTAGACCGTCTGATTCAGAGCATTTTGCTTTGCATGAGTTAAACTCATTCCCTCAAAAAGGTTTGGTTCAAAGGTTTGATTCGTCAATTGGTTCAAAGAGTGTGTTTTCACCATTTGGCGGAAAGTTTGAAATGTGCGAAAGCCAAGTAATGGCTTCGTTAATTCCAGATACTGGCGAGGGCGATAAAGCTAAAGCCAGCGTGATGTCGTATGGGTTCGACCCGTATATAACTGAAGCTGACCCATTCGGTGGGGCACAACGTGCGGTGTTTGATTCGGTTATGAAACTTGTAGCTACTGGTGTAGAATTAGAAAGCATTCATTTATCGTTACAAGAATATTTTCCACGTGTCAACGATTGCCCAGAACGTTGGGGTGTGGTATTTTCCGCAATGCTTGGTGCGTTTGCTGCACAAGCACAACTCGGAATAGCGGCAATTGGCGGAAAAGATTCGATGTCTGGTTCTTTTGGTGAGCTTGATGTTCCTCCAACTTTGATTTCTTTTGCGGTTGGCGTAGGAAAAGCAGCTAAATTAGTCAGCAATGAATTTAAAAAGCCAAATAGTTATGTGTATGCTACTACTATGGATTGGGAGCAGATTCAAAGTTATCTTAAGTTGGTGAAAGACGACAAAATACTCTCAGCGTGTATGTTTGAGCGTTTTTCATGCCTTGCTAATATGAGCCTTGGTAATATGGTAGGCTTCAAAGGCGAATTAGGAATGCAGGAAATGCTAAAATATATCGGAGGAATTGTTTTTGAAACGAGTGAAAAACTCGAAGATTTTGTCTTGCTCGGAAGAACGCAAAAATCCCTCGAATACAATGGTGTTTCACTCGAAAATTTACAACAAAGATTTGATTCACAGCTTGAAGATGTTTTCCCTCTACAAGTAGAACAACCAGGAGAAGCACCTCTAATCACGTATACTAATACTTTTGATTGTAATCTGCTAAAATCGCCTACACCACTCACTGGTGGAGTTAAACCTAAGGCGGTAATCCCAGTATTCCCAGGGACTAACTGTGAATTTGATACCGAATTTGCGTTCCAAAAAGCTGGCGGTGAAGCACAACAGGTATTAGTCCGTAATCTTACACCAGTATTACTGCAAGAGTCAGTTGCTGCCCTCGAAAAGTCGATTAAAGAGTCACAAATCTTGATTTTCCCAGGTGGATTTTCGGGTGGTGACGAACCAGACGGTTCTGGTAAATTTATTGTATCGTTATTTAGAAATCCTAAGTTGGTAGAAGCTGTTCATGAGCTTTTGTACAAGCGCGATGGGTTGATTCTCGGTATTTGTAACGGTTTCCAGGCATTAGTGAAATTAGGGCTGTTACCAGACGGGAAAATTCTTCAAACCGAGAATGAAATAGTCGCTCGTAACGCCACTTTAACCTATAATCGTATAGGGCGACACCAAGCACGATATGTCAGAACGCGTGTTTCTGCGGTGAATTCGCCATGGCTTTCTAAATGCGAAATAGGGGAAATTTATATACAGCCAATTTCTCACGGTGAAGGTCGATTTACTACTTCACCAGAAGTACTGAAAAACCTTGAAGAAAAAGGGCAGATTGCGTTTCAGTATGTCAACTATGGTGGTCTTCCGAGTATGCACGTAAATCATAACCCTAACGGCTCTGACTGGGCGATTGAAGGTATTAGCAGTGCTGATGGGCGAATTTTAGGCAAGATGGCACACTCAGAGAGAGTGGGACAATTTGTGGCTAAAAACATTCCGGGTGAGAAATTCTTACCGATTTTTGAGGGTGGCGTAAATTATTATAGATTTTCAAGTTAAACGACTATACCCACCGCAGTCTGAAGGGTTTTTGGAGAACATCTCCATTGGAAAGGAATTTTAATCAATGAGTGCATTAGAAATTTCGGCGAAAATTAAGGCGGGTGAACTCAAGGTTGTTGACGCTGTTAGACCTTGTCTTGATGCTTTGAAAGAAAATCGCCATAACGCTTTTACACCTGTAAAAACTGGACATGAAGAGCGTGTCTTAAAAAAGGCTGAATCATTACAAAAACGCATCGATGCTGGTGAATTTGTCGATTCACCGTTAGCAGGTGTACCAATCGGACTAAAAGACAACGTATCACAAATCAATGAGTTGGTGACGGGTTCGTCTAAAATGCTCACTGGATACGAATCTGTGTTTAATGCTACAATTGTGGATAAAATTGAACAGGCTGGAATGTTAATTGTCGGAAAACTTAACATGGACGAATTTGCAATGGGGAGTACTAACGAAACCAGCTTCTATGGTGCGGTGACCAATCCGCACAATAATGATAGAGTTGCGGGGGGGTCATCTGGAGGGAGTGCGGCAGCAGTTGCAGCCAAAGAAATTCCTCTTGCAATCGGCTCTGACACTGGAGGGAGCATTCGTCAACCGTCAGCTTTTTGTGGAGTGGTCGGCATGAAACCAACTTACGGAACTGTGTCACGTTATGGTGTGCTCGCTTTTGCGTCATCACTAGACCAAGTTGGTGCAATTGCTTCTAATGTCAGCGATTGTTCAGCTTTGTTGTCGGTGATTTCGGGCGAAGATAAGTTGGACAGCACTTGCGTTACAAAAAAGCCGTTTTGTCTTGAAACGATAGATGAATCTGCTAATTTGAGTGGGCTAAAAGTTGGGATTCCGCGCAATTTTCTTGATGTTGATGTACTCGACAAAGAAATAAAAGAAAGCGTTACAGCGGCAATTGAAACATTCAGAACAGCAGGTGCTATTATTGAAGAGTTTGAAATGCCACTAATGGAATATATTATTCCAGCGTATTATATAATATCTTGTGCTGAAGGTTCGTCAAACTTTTCTAAGTATGATGGACTTAAATATGGTTATCGTAGCGAGAAAGCTAAGACCTTAAATGAAGTCTACCGCCTTTCACGTAGCGAGGGGTTTGGAATGGAAGTAAAGAGACGAATCATGGTAGGTTCGTTTGTATTGTCGAGTGGGTATTATGATGCTTATTATAAAAAAGCGTTACAGGCTCGTGAGTTAATCAAAAATAATTATTTGAAATTATTTGAAAAGTTCGATGTTATACTCACTCCTACTACTCCGATTACTGCTTACAAGCTCAAATCACACCAGACCGAAAGTGAAATCGCAAATGTTGGTATTATGAAAATGTATATGGGTGACATTTATACAGCGTCTGTCAATTTAGCGGGGCTTCCAGCAATTTCAGTGCCTTGCGGTGTTGATGGTGAGGGTTTGCCAATCGGGCTTCAGATTATTGGTGATTCGTTCGCTGATGAAAAGTTGTTAGGAATCGCTAAAGCGTACGAAAATATTGCAGGAAGTGTGGTGAAAGCATGAGTAAATGGGAAGTAGTGATGGGGCTTGAAGTTCATGCTGAACTTTCGACTAAGACCAAGATTTTCTGTGGCTGTTCGACCGTGTTCGGTGGCAAACCTAACACAAATGTCTGTCCGATTTGTACTGGAATGCCAGGAACTTTGCCAGTTCTAAATCGTGCAGTTTTAGACTACGCTCTAAAATTAGGGGTGACGCTTGGTTGCAACATCAACCAAAACTGTAAGTTTGACCGTAAGAATTATTTTTATCCTGACCTGCCAAAAGCCTATCAGGTGTCGCAATTATACGCTCCGATTTGTCAGGGAGGTGGTCTTGAAATCGAAGTCGGTGAAAGTGGCGAAAAGAAGTTTATAAATATTCACCAAATTCATATGGAAGAAGATGCTGGTAAATTAGTTCATGAGTCAAATTTCACACAAATCGATTATAATCGTGGTTGTGTTCCGTTATTAGAAATTGTTTCAAAACCAGATTTTCGTAGCGGTGATGAGGTTATTGCTTACCTCGAAAAGCTTCGCGAAACTCTGATGTATCTTGACGTGTGTGATTGTAAAATGCAGGAAGGTAGCCTTAGGGCGGACGTTAATCTTTCGGTAAGAAAACTGGGTGGAGAGCTTGGAACACGTACTGAAATGAAGAACTTAAACTCTTTCAAAGCAATTGCACGTGCGATTGTGTATGAGTCAGAGCGGCAAATTGACCTGCTTGAAAGTGGGGGCGAAGTCAAGCAAGAAACACGGCGATGGGATGATGAACGTGGCGAGTCTTACGCTATGCGTTCAAAAGCAAACGCACAGGATTATCGATATTTCCCAGACCCTGATTTGTTGCCGATTAGTATCACTGATGAAGAACTTGAGTTGATTCGTAAAAGCTTGCCAGAATTAGCACATCAAAAGCGCGAGCGGTATATGAAAGATTATGGTATGAGTAAAATCGTTGCTTGTACAATCACGTCGCACAAAAATTTGTCTGACTTGTTTGAAATTACGACTGAGCATAGTGAGCAGGGAGGGGAAGTTGCAAACCTAATTTCGGGTGAGTTTATGCGACTTCTCAAGAGTAGCAATACTCTGCCTGAAAAAATCGAGCCAGAAATCCTTGGTAGAAAATTCGCAGAGCTTGTAAAATTAGTAGTTGACAGCAAAATCAATCGTGGAGCTTATAAAGAAGTTGTGGGCAAAGTTTTTGAATCTCCTCATGAAATTGAACCTATGGCGTATATTGAAGAAAAAGGCTTGTTAATGATAACTGACACTGGTGCGGTTGAAGAAGCAGTAAAATCAATTTTAGCTAAAAACCAGAGTGCGGTTGATGATTATCGTGCTGGTAAACAAAAAGCGTTCGGGTTTTTGATGGGGCAGACTATGAAAAAACTTGGCGGAACTGCAAGCCCTGATGTTATTAAATCTACACTTACTGATGTATTAAAGGGTTAGTTAAGGCAATCTCCACGGTGTTGTATTCCGTGGAGATTTACTATTCATACATTTTTTTGTTGTTTCGCTTGAGTGCTGGTTGGATAATTTAATGTCGTTCGTTCACATCCCCACTATTTCCATAAGCAATTATTCAACATACCCCTTGACTGATTTAAAAAAATGTGTTATAATGTGTCTTATGTATATTGGGAATGTAGAAATTGAAAAAACTGCCGCCTTGGCTCCTTTAGCTGATGTGGCGGACGCAGCTTTTAGAATAATCGCAAAAAAGCACGGTGCAGCATATGTTGTCGGGGAAATGGCAAGTGCTAAAGGGCTTGTTTACGGCGACAAGAATACCGCCGAACTCCTACAAATCTATGACTTAGAACGCCCTGCAGCAATTCAGCTTTTTGGTAACGAGCCTCAATATATCGAAAAAGCGATTAGGTTGATTGTGCAGAATTCAAAATCTGATTTGCCTGAAATTATTGATATTAATTCAGGTTGCCCAGTCAACAAGGTTGTAAAGAATGGTGCAGGTTCAGCTCTTATGAAAACGCCCAAATTATTTGGTGAGGTTGTGGAAACAGCAGTCAAAACCGCAAAACCTTACGGAATACCGGTCACTGTAAAAATTCGCACTGGGTGGGATGAACATAGTTTAAACGCTGTAGAAATTGCTAAAATCGCTGAATCTGCTGGAGTAGCTGCGATTACAATTCATGGCAGAACGCGTGTGCAAATGTATTCGGGCAAAGCAGACTGGGATTTTATTAAAAAAGTCAAACAAGCTGTGAGTGTTCCAGTAATTGGGAACGGAGATGTCAATAGTGGCGAAAGTTGTGCTGAGATGTATCGTCAAACTGGTTGTGATTTAGTAATGCTCGGTCGTGCATCGTTTGGGCGACCGTGGTTGTTTAATGAAATTCGACATTTTTTGAAAACTGGTGAAAATCTTCCACCACCTACTTTGTCTGAAAAGTTATCGTTCATGCGTGAACATATTGAACTTGCAGTTAAACTAAAAGGGGAGTATCGTGCTATTCGCGAATGTCGAAAACAAGCGGCATGGTACATCAAAGGGGTTCATGGAGCGGCAGCTTTGCGGAATAAGTGCATGAGTCTTGAAACAATTGATGATGTGTATAGGTTAATCGAATTTATTCTTAAAGGTGACAGGTCTTGAAATTAAAACAATTATTTAGTTTAGTTATGTTGATTATGCTGGTTCACACAACAAGCTGTGGCTTTTTTTATAGGGAAGAGCAGAGGGAGACAGGCGATTCTAACAGTGGTATTGAAACGGGAGAGTTGCAACCTTTTCCGGTCACTATTGATGGTGTGGCGATTTACGAGAGTCCGGAGCGAATTATCAGCCTTTCGCCAGCGTTTACTGAAATTTTGTTTGAATTTGGGTATGGCGACAGGCTCATTGGTCGAAGCCCTCATTGTAATTATCCTACTGGTGTAAGTAGCATTGAAGCTTTTGAAGTGGGTAGCGGGTTCGATGTCGACGAAATTTTGAGCGCTGCACCTGATTTGTTGTTGCTTTCTTCACCAATTGCGGAAATATCGCGGGTTGCGATTTTACGCGAAGGAATCGCAATATTAGTTCTTCCACCGCCACAGAGTGTTGAGGATTTTCGAGAAATGTATAGACTGCTCGGGGTGATTTTGTACGGTGGGTTCATTGGTGAAGAAATGGGGGATTTAGCTTTTTTGCCTTTGACGCAAGTTCTAAATAATTCTGAAGCTGTTAATATCGGTAGTTTTGTATATGTCACCGAAAATATGGCATTTGCAACTGGAGATACTTTTGAAAGCTCAGTTTTATCTCGATTTGGTGACAATCTTGCGAAAGAGGGGGTGGGCTATCAGTTTAATAGAGAACAATTGCTTGAAGAACAGCCAGATGTGATTTTGCTCAGCGATGTCTTCACAATCACTGATTTACAGACCGATGACTTGTTCGCACAATTGGAAGCAGTCACTATAGGGCGTGTAATTGTTTTGAACAATTCTTATTTTGAAAGACCGAGCGGTCGTATAGTCGAGTTGATTTCGTCCATAATCTCACAATATGGTGAATTTAGAACCGACCCCCAATAACGCAAAACATCTGTATTTCGGCTAATTTTACGCCATTTATCGTTAAATTTTTCTTAAATATACACGGTTATTCGCAAAAAATTTGTCTCAACCGACATAAAATTCGCTCAAAATCCAAATATTCCGTTTATTGACAAGTTCGGGTGAATACCCCGACGCTCTGCGTCGGTTCTCTCGAGCGAAGCGAGAGGGGTGCAGGACTTGCCCTGCGGTGTTACCGAACATTAAAGGTCGGTTCTTATGATTTCTACTGATTAAAAAAGACTTTTTGAAAGGAGGGTGGCGTTTTGTTTACAGATTTTAGGATTTATTTCCAAGATATAATTGATAACACAATAAGCGTCATCCAAACAATGTCGTTTGTAGATTATGTTGAAATCTTTATTTTAACCTGTCTTGTTTATATTTTGACTCGGTTTGTTCGTGAAACGAGAGCAGTTCAACTACTAAAAGGGTTATTTTTTATATTTATCGTTTCTGTTTTGCTACAGGGGCTTGATTTTCGTGTTCTTGGTGTTTTAGGAGAAACGATTATAAACGTCGGTGTGATTGCGGCGATTGTTATGTTTCAACCCGAATTGCGTCGTGTTTTAGAAAAAATGGGGCGTACACAGTTAGTAAAAACTTTCGCTATAAATTTAGATACAGAACCATATAAATTAAATAGCTCAATCGAACAGATTTGTTTGTCTTGTGTATCGCTTTCAAGAAAAGGCACAGGGGCATTGATTGTTGTTGAACGTGATACAAAACTCGGCGAACAAATTGCGACTGGAACTATTCTTAACGCAATCCCGTCCGAAGCTTTGCTAGGGAACATTTTCTATCCGCAAACACCTTTGCATGATGGTGCGGTTATAATTCGTGATGGATTTGTAATTGCGGCTGGATGTTTTCTCCCTAAACCTCAAAAAGAAGAATTGATTTCTAAGGATTTAGGTTCACGCCATAGAGCAGCAATCGGAATGAGTGAAGTTTCAGACGCACTCGTTATTATCGTATCGGAAGAAACAGGAACTATTTCGATTGCTGAAGATGGAAAATTAGTCCGTGGTTTTGATTATGATAAATTACACGCTTATCTTATTAAAGAAATTATGCCAGCTTCAAAAAAGGCTTCTAAAAAAAATTCTAAGAAATCGCCTAAAAAATTTTCAAAAAAGGCTTCTAACGAACCTCCAATTATCCACAATCAAAAAAAGGAGGGAAATAGCAAATGAAAACAACTTTTTTGAATTTTGCAAGACTATTTTGGCTAAATATTAAAACTATTATTTTCTCTCTTATTTTGGCGATTATAATCTGGTTTGCGATTTCTTTTCAACTTTTCCCAGATGTTACAAGACCAATTTCTGTTCCGATTTCTGCTGAATTATCGGCTTATATGCAGGATGTAAATCTTCAGTTAGCAGAAGATTTTTCAGAAATAATCGATGTCTTAGTAGAAGGTCGGCGTTATGAAATTATGGGGATTACTGCTGATGATTTCCGAGTAGAACTCGACTTTACTGGAATTAACGAACCTGGAACGTTTGAGGTTCCAGTAACAATATTGCTTAGACCAGATGCAGGTCGTTCTGATAATTTTGCGATTACGAATCAGGGCGATACACGAACAGTCACAATTATACAGACTGCTGAAAAAACATTACAAATTATCCCAAATATCGAGAGCGTTTCTGCGGCTGAGGGTATGGAAATCGAGAGTGGTGGTGCTTATGTTTCGCCTAATTCGGTGACTATTCAGGGTGAACGTTCGCTTATCGACAGAATTAGTGGTGCAAAAGTAAACGCACATAGCGATTCGGAGATTTCTGAACTTACTAATTTACCTGGAGAACTTGTATTTTTAGGTGTTGATGGCGAAGTTCTTGCACCGTATGAAATAGAAGGCATTCAGGTTGAAGATAGAGCTTTTGTTGTGAGTGTTCCGGTATTTATGCACAAAACCCTCCCACTTGAAGTGAATTTCACCAATGTCCCAGACAATTTTGATTTAGAGGGTTTGCTTTCACGAATGGTGTTTGAACCGTCTGAGCTTACCATTGCTTCGCCAGACCGAACAATCGACGCACACGACAGTTGGAGCCTTGGGACGTTCTCGCTTTCGAGCATTAATCTTGATGATTTAGAGAACGGGAGAGTTATTCAAGTTTCGCTCCCACC
Organism: Oscillospiraceae bacterium; assembly: GCA_009786985.1. Taxonomy (GTDB): domain Bacteria; phylum Bacillota; class Clostridia; order Oscillospirales; family Ruminococcaceae; genus Ruminiclostridium_E. The sequence continues at coordinate 25,753 of WRGW01000111.1, read as the reverse complement.
AGGATATAGAAATATTTCTGGATATGGTTCTGTGGCGTTTGGGTTTGAGGGTGTTGATGATTATAAAATAGTGACACTAAATATTCCAGCTTCGAGCTTTTATGTAACTAATGCTCCTGCTGGTTATAATGTAAATCCGCGTTTGGGTACAGTTCAAATCAACGTTATAGGTCCTTCTGATGTAGTCGAAGCTCTCACCGTTACTGATATTGTAGGTACAATCAACTTTGCGGGAATCGGTGAAATCATGACTGGGACACGGTTTGTTGGAATTACGTTTACAATTGCGGGTGAAGATGTTGAGGCATGGGTTATCGGAACTTACGAGGTCGAGGTTGCAGTTACACGCCGTTCGTAAGCAAAACAAGAGCTAATCCCTACGAAGTGGCTCTGCCACCTCGTAGGGATTAGCTTGACGTTAAAGTTAAACCAAACAAGATGTCCGTAAGCGGAGCTGGTCTGTCAAGCGGGCAAAGCCCGCTCTTCGAGAACTTTTGCTTCGCTTACGGACATTATCGTGGGAAAGCTATTCACTTGCTATTCCGCAGCATTTTTTGAACTTCTTGCCACTTCCACAGTGACAAGGCTCATTCGCTCCTATTTTTTCACTTTGTTTTTTCTTGACAGTTAAAGCCTTAGCAATCGCACCATCGAGTGCTTTCATAACTTGTTCCCGTTCAGTTTGTTTGCGAACGGTTAAAATCATTCTCACTGTATCTTCACGGATTGACGCAATCATCTCATCATACATAGAGAAACCTTCATGGCGGTATTCAACAATCGGTTGTTTACCAGTTCCCATAGTTCGCATATATATGCCTTGTTTTAGGTCGGACATAGCGTCAATATGCTCCATCCAGCGAGTGTCAACGCATTTTAGAAGAATATCGCGTTCCATCTTCCGCATAATTTCGCTGGTGAAAAGCTCTTCTTGTTCAGTATATCTTTTATGAGAACGCTCCATAAGCTCTTTTTCAATTTCATTACGGTTAATTTCGTCCATTTCTTCTTTTGGATACATAAAATCGCCATCAGTAGTAAGTCCAAATCCTCTGAAATGCTCACGCAATCCAGTAAGATTCCAGTCGTCTGGAGCGTCACCTTGACAGAAAGTGTTTACTGTTTCTGTGACCGTTTCTTCAAGCATTTCGGTGATTTTTGCACCAATATCCTCATCGTCAAGAACTTTTCCGCGTTGTGCGTAAATAGTAGTTCTCATTTGCGACATAACGTCATCAAATTCAAGAACTTGTTTGCGCGAAGAAAAGTTTCGTGCTTCAACCTTTCTCTGTGCATTTTCGATTGTGCGTGAAAGGATTCTGTTCTCAATTGGAACATCTTCATCAACACCTAAAGTATTCATCACACCAGAAATTCGCTCACCACCGAATAATCGCATTAAATCGTCCTCAAGAGAGAGGAAGAACTGGCTTTCCCCAGAGTCGCCTTGACGGCCTGCACGCCCTCTAAGTTGATTATCTATGCGACGTGATTCGTGTCTCTCAGTTCCGAGAATGAATAACCCGCCCGAGTTAAGGACTTCATCTGCCTCAGGTTCGATTTCTTTTTTGTACTTTGCAAACAGCTCCTTAAAATCCTCACGTGCTTTGAGAACATCTTGATTATCTGTTTCGGCAAATCCAGTCGCTTCATAGATAACTTGTTCGATTAAGTCTTCTTCGTTGTCTGTGCCAGTAAAAGTACCAGCTTTTTTGATGCGTTTACGCATTTCTGCACGTGCTAAATATTCGGCATTACCACCAAGCATGATGTCAGTTCCACGACCTGCCATATTCGTCGCAATAGTAACAGCATCTTTTTTACCTGCCTGTGCGACGATTTCAGCCTCACGTGCGTGATTTTTTGCGTTTAATACTTCGTGCTTAATTCCTTTTTTCTTGAGTAGCTTTGATATAAGTTCTGACTTTTCAATTGACGTTGTACCAACAAGAATCGGTTGCCCTTTTTTATGACATTCTTCTACTTTTAATACAGTCGCTCCATACTTGCCGTTTTCAGTCTTATAAATCTGGTCATTGTGGTCTTTCCTAACTGCTGGTTTGTTCGTCGGAATTTCTACGACATCAAGCCCATAAATGCCACGAAATTCTTCTTCTTCGGTCATAGCGGTACCAGTCATTCCAGATAGTTTTTCGTATAAGCGGAAATAATTTTGAAAAGTAATAGTTGCCAGTGTTTTAGACTCGTTCTTGATTTTTACGCCTTCTTTGGCTTCAATCGCTTGATGCAAACCCTCGTTGAATCTTCGCCCAATCATAAGCCTACCAGTAAATACGTCTACTATAATAATTTCGCCATCTTTTACGACATAATCAACATCACGCTTCATGATACCATACGCTTTAATAGCTTGATTAACGTGATGTAAAGTTGACAGATTTTCGACTTCCATCAAGTTATTGTCATCATTAAGCCCAAAGAAAGCCTCGGCTTTTTTCACACCAGATGGTAAAAGAGTAGCAGATTTTGCTTTTTCGTCTACTATATAATCGCCCTCAATATGGTCGTGGTCTTCTTTTGAATCAAGCTCAACTACTTTTGCCGCTTTGAAAGAACGTGCAAGCCTGTTAGCGCGTTCATACAAATCGGTAGACTTATCTCCATGCCCTGATATGATAAGAGGTGTTCTCGCTTCATCAATCAAAATTGAGTCAACCTCATCGACAATTGCGTAATGATGAGGACGTTGAACTTTGTCTTCTTTACGAACACACATATTATCACGCAAATAATCAAACCCGAATTCATTATTTGTACCATACGTAATATCGCACTCATAGTGTTCGCGTTTTCTGCCTTTACCTTCGCCTTGAGAAATCAGACCCACAGTCATTCCGAGAAATCTAAAAACACGCCCAATTAGTTCAGAACCGTATTTGGCAAGATAATCATTAACCGTAACAACATGAACGCCTTTACCAGTAAGTGCGTTTAGATAAGCAGGGAGTGCTGCTACAAAAGTTTTACCCTCACCCGTTTTCATTTCAGAGATTCTTCCTTGGTGCAAGACTATTCCGCCGATAATTTGAACTGGGTATGGTTTAATCGAAATTACACGCCACATAGCCTCGCGCATGACCGCAAAAGCATCTGGCAAAACATCTTGTAAAGTTTCGCCACTTTCGAGTCGGCTTCTTAAGACTGACGTTTGTTCCTTTAGAGTCTTATCGTCCATACCTTGATAGCGTGATTCTAAATCTAAAGTTTTTTGTTTGAGCGGTTCAATCCGCTTTAATTCTTTTTCTGAATAGCTTTTGAAAAGTTTCATTGTATGATTCAACACCGCTTTCTTTTTTATAATTTTTAGTAGGTTAAGCGACTATAATGCCAGCTTTTTGGTGATTCATTGGCACACCACTATTTATAATACACTATTTTTGAGCTTTTGTCAATAGATTATTGATTTTATCTGAAATTTATGGTAGAATTATAGATGATTTGTCGCATTCATTTGCCTTGACAATATTCAAAATTTATGTTATACTATATAAATGTCAAATCTTAAAAAGAAAAAACTCGGAATAATTGGCGGATTAGGTCCTATGGCGACTGTTCGATTTTATGAGATGCTCACTAATTATACAAACGCCACATCTGACCAAGAACATATAGACATTATAATTTTCAGTAGCTCATCTATACCAGATAGAACTGCTTTTATCACTGGTAAAAGCGATGAAAGCCCTCTGCCTGCGATTTTAGAAATCGTTGAAAAACTAAACACACTCGATGTAGATTATATCGTTATGCCGTGTATAACTGGGCATTATTTCGCCGAGCAAATTCAAAATGCAAGCAACGCCGTAATGCTTAATATACTTGATGAAACGGTTTTGCATCTCCGAACAATGGAGGTGCAAAGTGCAAGAATTATTGCTACTGACGGCACGATTACTAGCGGAATTTTGCAGAAAACCCTCGAAAACGCAGGTATTCAACCAGTACTACCCACACCTTCAGAAAGTATGAAGGTTATGGATGTGATTTATAGTCTTAAATCTGGGAAAAGACCTGAACCTGAAAATCTAAAAAAACAACTCAACTTTTCGGGACAAGCTGATGTATCATTATTAGCTTGCACCGAACTTTCACTAATTTCAACGTTAATTGCAAAAAACCTCCCTAACCATATTGACTGTATGGAGGTTTTAGCGAGAAAGGCTGTGTCATTATGCTCACCAACATAACAAAATATCTTGACGCTACTGCAAAAAAATATCCAGATAAAATCGCATTCACTGATGGCGTGAACAAACTCACTTTCGCCGAATTACGAAATATTTCACACAGAATCGCAGTAAAAATTTGTGAGTCTGGTTTTTTTATGAAACCTATTGCAATCTTTATGGAAAAGTCACCCAATGCGATTGCTGCTAACTTTTCGGCAGTATACTCGGGGAACTACTACATAACTCTTGACCGTGAAATGCCACTCGTGCGAATTGAACAGATTCTACAAACGCTAAAACCCGCAATTATAATTTGTGACGATTCTACCGTGAGCGTAGTAGAACAAGTCAGCACAGATACAAACTCTATGACTGAAATTTGGCTTTATGATGAAGTTTCGCAGACCGAACTAACCTCAGAGAGTGAAAAGGCAATTGAAGCGGCAATTAATCATAGCATTGACTTAGACCCACTGTACGTGGTTTTCACATCTGGTTCATCTGGCATTCCTAAAGGCGTGACTGCTTGTCACCGCTCGGTGATTGACTATATCGAGAATTTATCGGAGCTTCTAAAGGTAGATAGTACAACTGTTTTCGGAAATCAAGCACCTTTGTATGTTGATGCTTGTTTGAAAGAAGTGTATACTGGAATAAAAACTGGTTCAACTGCAGTTCTGATTCCTAAAGAAAAATTTATGTTCCCTGTAAAACTAATTGAATTTTTGAATGAGCATAAAATCAACACAATTTGCTGGGTGTCATCAGCGTTGTCGATGGTAGCAGGGTTTAAGACTTTTGAGTGTATAAAACCAAAACATCTACACACCGTAGCTTTTGGGAGTGAATTATTCCCAGTCAAAAACTTAAACATCTGGCGTGATGCTTTGCCGAATGCACGATTTATAAATCTATACGGACCAACTGAAGCCACTGGAATGAGCAGTTTTTATGAAGTAAACCGAAAGTTTGCCGAAGATGAACGAATTCCAATCGGTAAAGCTTTTAAGAATACTGAAATCTTACTAATCGGTAAAGATGGCACTGTAATTGAAAGTAACGTATCTGAAGTGGCGGGTGAAATCTGCATACGTGGTTCTTGTCTTTCACTTGGATATTATAACGATTTTGAAAAAACGACGGATTCTTTTGTGCAAAATCCACAAATCAGTGTATACCCTGACTTAATCTACAAAACTGGTGATTTGGGTGAGTATAACTCATATGGCGAGCTTGTTTATATTGCACGAAAAGATTATCAAATCAAACATATGGGGTATAGAATTGAGTTGACTGAAATTGAAGCGACGTTCGCGCAAAGTGATGAAATCACGTTAGTCTGCTGTTTGTACGACAATATCAAAGGAAAAATCTTGTTGTATTACGTTGGAGAGTTTACTCCTGCTGATGCTGTAAAAGCCCTCAAACAAAAACTTCCACGCTATATGTTACCTAATAAGACTTTTAGATTAGAGCAAATGCCACTCACACCAAATGGAAAAATCGACCGAACTAAACTTATGGAAATATATAATCACGGAGATTCATGAAAAATGGAAAAGTTACTTAAAATACTAACCGACTTACACCCTGATGTAGATTTTGTCAACGAAAAGGCTTTGATTGATGATAATATAATCGATTCGTTCGATTTTATGACAACAATCGGCGAAATCTGTAATGAATTCGATATAGAAATGCCAGCCGATAAACTCGTACCTGAAAATTTCAACACCGTTGAAGCTATGTACGCTTTGATTCAAAGTCTGGAGGACTGAGTCGAATATGCTATTCACAACAGTTGAATTTCTTATATTTTTAGCGATTTTGTTCATCGCTTATTACTTGATTCCTAAACGATTTAAAAAAACACTGCAATGGAAGTTGCTTCTAATTGCGAGTGTGTTTTTCTACTACTTGACTGGTGTAGGAAATCTGATTTATCTAGGAATTACGATTGTTACAACTTTTATTGGTGCGTTGCTGATTGACTGGCTCAATCGCCGACAGTTTGAGTTTATATCGGCAAACAAAGCTAAACCAGAAGACTCTCCAGAACGCCTCCCAAAAGATGCACTCAAAGCCTACAAAAAAGTTAATAAAAACAAGCGACTTTGGGTGCTTGTGATTTGCCTTTTGCTCAATTTCGGAATGCTTACTTTTGTAAAAGTCAGCCCATTTGCTATTTTGGGGATTTCGTTTTATATCTTTAGGAGCGTGAGCTTTTTAATCGATTTACACCGTGGAAAATTTAAACTCACTGAAGGTCTTAATCCAGACTATGAAGAACCAAAAACTAATCAAGCCAAACGAGATGTTCTACATGGACGACAGTTTAATGCAATCAGAGATTTTTTAAAATTTGCACTGTATGTATCGTTTTTTCCAGTACTGCTACAAGGTCCGATTACTAGATTCGACGAGAGTGGAACCGCACTTTTCAAAGGTAACTGCTTTGATTTTCGTAAGTTTTCATTCGGGATTCAGCGGATTTTGTGGGGGGTTTTCAAGAAGCTCGTAATTGCAGACAGGCTCGCAATAGCACTAATCACCCTCATTCAATCTCCCGAACAATACCGAGGAATCTATGCTTTGATGGCGTTTTTCTTCTATGCGATTGTGCTGTACGCCGACTTTACTGGCGGAATCGATATAACAATAGGCATAGGACAAGCACTCGGCATACCTATGAAAGAAAACTTTGTAAAACCTTTCTTTGCACGAAACATAGCCGAATACTGGCGGAGATGGCATATTACTATGGGGACATGGTTTCGTGATTATCTGTTTTACCCGTTTTCAGTATGTAAACCTATGCTCAAATTCGGTGGAGCTTTGCGTAAACGAATTGGGGGAATAGGGAACAATCTCGCACGACGAATCCCAGTACATCTCGCTACATTAGTTGCGTGGTTCGCAACCGGAATTTGGCACGGCATTTCGTGGAACTTCATCGTATGGGGTTTAATCAATGGTGTGATAATTGTGATTTCCACCGAACTTGAACCTCTATACAATCGCTTCAACACTAAATTCCCGAATTTAGTTGCCTCACGTTTCTATACTGGTTTTGAAATTTTTCGTACGTTCTGGTTAATGAACCTCATTCGTTCGTTTGATTTGTATTCAGTAAGAACGACTGTAGGTCTACACCTCTCGATTTTTACAGATTTCAGCTGGGGGCAATTTACCACTTACGGAGTAAGCACCCTCGGATTACAGATGGAAGATTATATTGTAATTGGTGCGGCACTTTTAGTTTTGTTTATATCGGCATACATCAAAATCAAATTATTAAATGATGGTAGTGTTCGTGAATGGCTTGCACTCAAACCAATGCCGTTTAGATTTACGGTATACGGCGTTCTGCTATTCGGAGTAATCATCTTTGGCGTATATGGTTTTGGATATGACGCTCAACAATTCATTTATACACAATTTTAATTCTCATCTTCTCTATGCCGATTAGCAATTTCGCTAATTCGCTTTAGTCTATGATTTACACCACTTTTGCTTAAAGGTGTTTTTAGCGATTCGCCGATTTCTAAAAGAGACATTTCTGCATTTTCAATTCGGATTTTTGCAACCTCTCTAAGCTGTTCAGACAAGATTCGTTTTTGTAATTTTTCCTCGAGTTCTAAAATATAACGAATTTCTTGAATATGTTTTTCAGCAGCGCGAGTGGTCTTGTCAATGTTTGCGGTTTCGCAATTAACAGCACGATTTACATTGTTGCGTATTTCTTTATTAATCGTGATATTGATATAATCAAACGATTCTTTTATTGCACCTATATACCCCAAAAAATCAGAAATCTGTTCATGTGTTTTACAATATAGAAAAGCTACAGTTTTGTGTGAATTTTTACCTCTCCCTTTACGTTCTGACTTTTTTAGGGATAACCCTCTATCATTAACAAAATTGAATAATTCAAGGCACTTTTCTTCATTAGGTAGCAATAATTCTAAGTGGTAGTCTTTTTTAGGGTCACTTATACTTCCGCACGATAAAAATACACCTCTTAGAAAAATCCTCGAATATTCATCGTTAGAGAGGATTTTGTCATGAATCAGGCTTTTGGCACCACCTACATTATCGCTCCCATACGCTATGCTATATTCCAAAACTTTTTGGTGTGATTTAACTGGTTCTCTTATTTTATTGAGCTTGGTTTTGAGATTTTTTGAAAAAGATTTTTTCATAGTTTTGTTCAATTTAAACTCCCCCCTCACTATTAGCCTTTTTCACACGTCGAATAAACGAGCCTTCAGCAAATCTGTCTTCACCCTGAATACAAAGTTGCATCTTTTCCGTCGCATGATTGGCTATAGTAACAATTTCACCCTTAGAATTACGCAATTCTTTTATGAAAATCTGTACTGGTGATGATTTTGGTGCAACTATTTCGAGTATGTCATCTACTGTAAAATAATTGCGTTGGATGATTACGTATGTTTTAGATTTATCGCAATAGTCATCTACAACTGCAACAAAATCACACTCACGAACGTATCCAGAGTTTTCATAATTTTGGAGGTTTTTTGTACACTTTTCTATACTCTCACTAGAACATTCACCAGAGAAATAAAATCCAGTGCTATACTGGCGGTGGCTAACACAATGAACTTCTCTTAGCACCCAGTCTGGTATAGGTTTGCCGTTTGTATAAGCATCGATTGCCGCTCTATATGCGTTGGTTACGACTCCAGTGTAATACGCCGTCTTAGCGCGCCCTTCGATTTTGAATGAGTGGATTCCGGCTTCGGCTAATTTATCAATATGCGATAGCATACAAAGGTCTTTCGAGTTAAAGAAATATGTGCCGTTACAACCGTCTTGCAAAACGTCAAATTTTTCTTCAGGGCGTTCTGATTCAGTAAGGCTAACTTTATAGCTCCAGCGACAAGGTTGAGCGCATTTGCCACTATTCGCATCTCGATTGGTGAGATAGCTCGAAATCAGGCATCGCCCCGAAAACCCCATACACAACGCTCCGTGAACAAACGCTTCGAGTTCTAATTCAGGTGGAGTTTTCAAGCGGATTTGTTTGATTTCTGTAATCGATAGTTCGCGCGCGAGGATGACTCTTTTTGCACCTGCATGGTAGAGTGCGTTTGCAGTGGCATAATTCATCACACCAGCTTGTGTAGAAATATGAATCGGAAGGTTTGGTGCGTATAGCTTTGCTACGCTGAACAACCCTAAATCGCTGATTATAATCGCATCTATCCCAATTTTTTCAACTTCTTGTACAAAGTTTACAAACGCATCTATATCGGCGTTATTCGCGACGATATTACAAGTCAGATAAATGCGTTTGTTGTACGAATGAACGAGTTCTACAGCTTTAGAAAGATTGTTCATACTAAACCCAGCGTTTGCTCTAAGTCCAAACTCATTACCACCGACATAGACTGCGTCTGACCCAAAAAGCATTGCCGCTTTGACCGATTCTAAATCCCTAGCGGGTGATAATAATTCTAGTGCCACAGAGCAACCTCCGAAAATTTATTGAAAGTTCTGGTGTAATACCTCGCCCCTTCCTTTAGGGGTGGTTTTCACGAGCTTTGATTGAGGGGTACAGAGCTTGCCCTGCGGTGTTATAGTCGATTAACCTAAAAACTATCAAATATTTGCGGTCTGTTTTTCGCCACACATCGTTGATTTTTCCTTAAATAACAACGGTTATTCGCAGAAAAATCGCCTTGACCGAACATTTTAATTTAAACGTGGAATATAGTCAATCAGTTTAATTAAACCTACCGGCTATACTACTCCGCAACAAAAGGCTTATGTCATTTTATCATAATCTGCTTTATTGCTAACGGAAGAATTTCACGCTCAACCTCCATCACACGTTTTTGGAGTGTTTCAGGCGTATCATCGTCGCAGACTTCCACCGATTTTTGAAAAATAATAGGACCACCATCGCAGATTTCATTCACAAAATGAACAGTCGCTCCAGTCAGCTTTACCCCGCGTTCGAGTGCCGCTTTATGAACTTTTATTCCATAAAAACCTTCGCCACTAAAAGAAGGAATCAATGATGGATGTACGTTTACAATTGCATTGGAATAGACTTTGCAGAGAAGTTCATCTAAAATCACCATAAATCCCGCAGCTACCACTAATTCAATTTTGTGATTTTGTAGAAGAGTAAGGATTTTTTCAGTGAATATGCGTCTTCCATTTTCAAGCGGTTTGTACTTATCCCATTCAACAATAGCGGTTTTAATTTCGTTATTTTTAGCACGGGTGAGTGCGTAAGCATCACTTTCAGATTTGGAAGAAATCACAATTTCAATCGGGATTTTTTCGTCGATTAACGCCTGTAAGTTAGTTCCGCCACCTGAAACGAGTACTGCTATTTTTTTTGTGCTAATCATATGATTTTTAGCTCCTCACCCTCAATCACTTTACCAATTTTGTAGGCTTTAGTTCCGTTTGATTGTAGGACAGAAATCGCAGTTTCGACATATTCTAGTTCTACAACGATGACCATACCAATTCCCATATTAAAAGTGCCATACATATCGGATTCAGGTACGTTTCCTGCACACATTATTTTTTGGAAGACCTCTGGGATTTCATAGCTGTTTTTTTTGATTTCCGCAGTAAATCCATCTGGCAGACATCGTGGAACATTTTCATAAAATCCGCCACCAGTGATGTGAGCAATTCCTTTAATTTTGCGATTTAGACAAGGCGAATGTTCTTGTGAATTATTACATTTAGAAAGAATTGCACTTTCATTGTCAATCAAAGCGAGAACTGGTTTGATATAAATCTTAGTAGGTTTCAAAAGCTCATCAAACAATGACCCACCATCGACTTTGTTGATTTCGTCAATCCTCTCTTTTTTGATGTTAAATACTTTGCGAATCAGGGAAAATCCGTTTGAATGTACACCATTTGATTCTAGCCCGATTATAATATCTCCAGCTTTAGCGGTTTTAGAAATTACTTTTGATTTATCAACGATTCCAGTACAGAATCCCGCAAAATCAAATGCTTGTGTGCCTGGGTGTTCTGCAGTTTCGCCGCCGATTAATGCACAGCCTGCTTGAACGCATCCTTCAGAAATTCCACTCACGATTGTGCTGATTATTTCAGGTTCACATTTAGGCGTGCTGATGTAATCTAAAAAGAACAGTGGTTTAGCTCCACAACATACAATGTCATTAACACACATAGCGACTAAATCAATCCCGATTTGGTCGAGCTTGTTTGCATAGAAAGCCACGTCTAACTTAGTTCCCACGCCATCTGTTCCTGAAACAAGAACGGGTTCTTGCATACCCTGCAAGTTGGGAATAAACATACCACCGAATCCGCCGAGCGATTCAGGAACTTTTCCAGCACTCCCAATATTGTTTTGCTTATGGGTGTTCTCGACGTGAGATTTCATAAGTTCGACCGCTTTATATCCAGCATGAACGTCAACTCCAGCCGATTTGTAGCTTTCATTATTAATCATATGATTGATTTCCTATTCATCGTTTTTATTTAAAGTTCGGGTGTAATACCACGACGATCTCGTCGGTTCTCGCGAGCGAAGCGCGAGGGGTGCAAGGCGAGTGTCTGTCAAGCAGGGCAAAGCCTGCTCTTCGAGAGCTTTGCCCTGCGGTGTTACCGAACATTTCAGCGTTCCAATATAGACCGCCAATTATTATTTTACACTATTTTGACTGAAATTTCAAGTGTTTTAGTGATAAATTGATGGTAAATTAAATATTTTTTTCAAAATAAGTTCAAAAAGGATTGACAAATGTTTATTCTGATTGTATAATGAATATAATAGATTAAAAAGATGCCCACAAGCAAAGCTGTGCTTTGTTGTGGATGACAACAAGAATGGGGTCGCAATGGTTTCGACGGGGATTCAAAAAAGTGTTAAGCAAGCGGAGTGCGTCCTAATCTCCTTAATCGAAGGACACAAAAATATAAACGCTAATAACAATAACGTTTACGCAGCACCTGCTGCAATGGCTGCCTAAATGTAGCCTTGTCTATGCTTAGAGTAGCGCGGCTTTGCATGGGCATTAATTAGCGCTCCCTTCTCGGGGTGAGAGTCCTGTAACTTCGAGAACATTAAAGGACTTCGGTTGTGCTTAGCCTGTCTCTTGGCGAAGTGTGACTTAGTAAATTAGTAAAGAGAATAAGCTTGTAGAAATGCACTCGGATGGGTTTTCGGACGGGAGTTCGATTCTCCCCGACTCCAAATTTAACAGGACTTTATCTTGTAAGTAAAGTCCTGTTTTTATGTCTAAATCATGCTATATGTTGATTTTTCATGTCAACAGCGGCGAAATAGTTGACTAAACAAAGCACTGGAACGGTTGAATAGTGCTTAAAAAGTAGACACTTCGCATAGAGTTTTACGGTTTGCTGTTTGAACTCCTCTTTGTAAATTTTGTTTTTCTTTTTCATGATATCATTTCTCCTTTTCGTTTCTATTATATCACGAAAACCTTAAACCTGTCCAATTAAGTATAACCGATTCACCACTCTGGGGGATGCTCTTGTTTGGCTATTATACCATAATTGTAATCTCTTGTCAAATTTTATTTTACTATTTTGCAAAAATTAAATTTCAAATGTCTTGACATATGGGACAAAATCTGATAATATGATTATTATAGTATAAAATTCGATATATTAAACCGTAACAAAGCTCTTGTCAAGAGTTTTGCGGTTTAATAACGGCTACCTGTGGTTGTTGCCTCGAAGAGGCGAACCACAGAGCCATTTCAAACAACGAAAGGCAAAATCGGGCTTTGCAAAACGAAAGTTGCGGTGTCGGTGTCGCTGCCGACGAGCAGGCAACTCGAAGTTTGCCCGATTTGACAAAACTTTCGTTGCGGAGTAATAATTTATAAAGAGGTTTTAAAATAATGAAAAATTTCAATGTAGGAATAGTTGGTGCTACTGGTATGGTAGGGCAAAGATTTGCGTTATTGCTTGAAAAGCATCCATGGTTTAATGTGACTGTGTTAGCAGCATCACCACGCTCAGCGGGTCAGAAATATGGCGAACTTATGAAAAAACGTTGGCTTATGGAAGCACCACTACCTGAAAAATTCAAAAATATGACTGTGTTAGACGCATCAGCGATAAAATCAATTGGAGAACAGGTAGATTTTGTATTCTGTGCAGTAGATATGAAAAAAGAAGAAATTAGGGATTTAGAAGAAGCGTATGCTAAAGCAGAAATTCCGGTGATTTCTAACAACTCTGCACATAGAGGAACATCAGATGTTCCGATGATTATACCAGAAATAAATCCTGAACACGCCGAAATCGTGCTTGAACAAAGAAAACGCCTTGGTACTAAACGAGGGTTTGTTGCAGTAAAATCGAATTGTTCGATTCAGAGTTATGTTCCTATACTTCATCCGCTATTAAAGTTTGGAATCGAAAATGTAATCGTATGCACCTATCAAGCGATTTCTGGGGCTGGCAAAAACTTTGAAACTTGGCCTGAAATGGTGGATAACATCATTCCATTTATAGGTGGTGAGGAGCAGAAATCAGAATTAGAGCCACTAAAAATTTGGGGTAAGATTGAAGGTGGTGAAATAGCTGTTGCAAGTTCGCCTCAAATTTCGACGCAGTGTATCCGCGTTCCTGCAAGTGATGGGCATATGGCAGCGGTATTCGTGAAATTTTCTAATTCCGCCAACAAGCCGAATAAACAGGAAATTCTCGATTTATGGAATGAGTTCAAAGGTGTAGACTTGCCATCTGCTCCTGAAAAGTTTTTGACTTATTTTGAGGAAGAGAATTTTCCTCAAACTAATCTACATCGTGATTTGCATAATGGTATGGGAATTTCAATCGGTAGATTGCGTGAAGATAGCGTGTATGACTATAAATTCATAGGGCTTTCTCACAATACGCTAAGGGGGGCTGCTGGTGGTGCAGTCTTAATGGCGGAATTATTTGCTGAAAAGGGGTATTTTGATTAAGGCGAATTCCAATGAGGTCTAATCAAAAAAATATGCGTCGTTGGCTTATATAATCGGTTAGTTTTTTAACTGAACGGTTATAGACAAATATAAACTTAGGGAGAAAATCATATGACTAAAAATACAATTTTTACAGGTTGCGGAGTAGCGATTGCCACTCCGATGAACGCAGATTTAAGTGTAAACTATGATGTTTTTGCAAATCTGATTGAAGAGCAAATCACAGGTGGTTCAAAGGCACTCATAGTCTGTGGTACTACTGGTGAAGCGTCTACTCTAGGTGATGACGAACACGTTCAGTGTATTAGATTCGCTGTAGAAAAAACTAACGGGCGGATTCCAGTAATCGCTGGCACTGGGAGTAATGATACGGCGTATATGCTGTCACTTTCACAAAACGCTGAAAAAGCGGGGGCTGATGCACTGCTTTTGATGACACCGTATTATAACAAATCATCTCAAAGAGGGCTTATTGCTAACTTTACCACTATTGCAGACGCTACTAATATTCCAATTATGTTATACAACATTCCAGGGCGAACTTGTGTAAATATCGAAATTGAAACTTTTGTAGAACTCGCAAAACATCCCCGAATAGTAGCAGTAAAAGAAGCTGGTGGTTGTATAAACTACCTGTCAAGAATTATCGAAGCGTGTGGTGACAACTTAGATGTTTATATAGGTGACGATGCGTTGACTGTTCCAGCGATGTCGCTCGGTGCAAAAGGTGTAGTTTCAGTTGCGGCGAATATCGTGCCTACTGTTATGCGTGATATTTGTAAGGCCTGTCTTGATAACGACTTTAAATCCGCTGGTGTGCTACAACTCAAATACTTAAATCTATTTATGGATTTATTGAAATTAGATGTGAACCCTGTTCCGATTAAAACGGCAATGAATTTCATGGGCAAAAATGTTGGAGGTTGTCGTATGCCTCTCTATGAAATGGACAAATCGTCGTTAGCTACACTCGAAAATTCACTAAAATCAGCTGGGTTGCTCTAAGGCAATTTTCAATTCAAAAGTTAAGGGAAAAGTAAAGCATGAAAACAACTAACATAGTTTTATCAGGGGCGTGTGGTAAGATGGGGCGTGTAATCGCAGAACTTGTAGAGCAAAGAGCCGATTGTCAAATCATCGCTGGTATTGATATCTGTGAAAGCACTCCACCAGAAGGTTTTTCAGTTGTCTCTAAACTGTCGGAGCTTTCGGGGCTAAGCTCAAACTTCGGTAAACCAGAAGTGATTATTGATTTTTCGCACCCGTCTGCTCTCACTGACTTGTTGACTTATTGCAAGACTAAAAACATTCCACTTGTGGCGGCAACAACTGGTTATAACAATGATGAGATTAGCCAAATTAAAAATGCGGCCGCACAAATTCCAGTATTTTTTTCAGGTAATATGTCGCTTGGAATTAATCTATTGCAAGACTTGGCTAAACGTGCAGTTAGAGTATTAGGTGAACAATTCGATATAGAAATCATTGAAAAGCATCATAATCTTAAAAAAGATGCACCATCAGGAACCGCTCTAATGCTCGCTGATTCGATTAACAGTGAATTTGTAAGAAAAAAACAGTACGTTTATGACCGTCATACCGCACTAAAATCTCGCAAATCTTCCGAAATCGGGATTCATGCGATTAGAGGTGGAACGATTGTCGGAGAACACGAAGTTATATTCGCTGGACATGATGAGGTTATTTCGTTATCACACTCAGCGTTATCTAAAGAGGTTTTCGCAGTAGGTGCGATTAATGCTGCAATTTTCTTGAAAAACAAACCAAAAGGGTTATACGATATGAGCGATTTATTAAGTTCAATCTGAACATCAGTACTCGATTTAAAACAACTGGAGAGACATAATGATACAAATCACAACAAATAAAAATCAATCACTTGCAATTTTTGATTGCATTTCAAGTTCACACAAAAGTTTAGAAGAAAATTTGTTTATATGCGGGATACTTGAAAAAGCGGCAGAAGTCAAGATTAATATAGACATGATTGCTGGAATTACTGGACTACCTTCAATCCCTGATAAAGTTGGATTAGGGTTTACTTTTGATGGATGTGATACATCTAAATTTCTGATGATTGTTAAAAATCAAGAAATCAAAGTTAGACCGCTCATAAATTGTGGGAATGCAAAAATAGTCATCAAATCGCCCGAAATGGTCGATGGAGTTGGGTTCGCTGCAAAAGTATTTGCAATTCTACAAAACCTCGAATGCTCACCACTTTTGATTACTACTGGAATTGATGAGATTTCATTATTAGTTCATGAGAGTTTTTCTAATTCTCTCGAAAACCAGCTCAAAAAAATATTTGAGAACTCAGATTCTGAATAATTTTGAACAAAAAGGAGAAAATCAAACTATGCTGACAAGCATACTTCAGCCTAATCCAATTGGGCATAATAAAACGGATTTAAACCCCATAATTTCGCATGAATCTGAAATTGATTCACGACATACCCCAGCACAACAAATCGCTTATGCTGGAAATACTTTTGCAATCATATCAATAGTGTCGTATTTAATAGGTGTACCCGAGAGGATTTTTGCAAACGAAAGTGAACCACCTAAAATCGAATTTTTCAAAAAATATGAGCTTGATAAAAACGCACGTAATATCAGAGATTTATGCAGTTTACGAACTGCGATTGAACGTAAATTCGGTGCAATTGTCCGTATAATGAAATCCGAGCATAAAAGTTGGTGTTCTGCGACTGCGAGTATCTATGATAGATGTGATATACCAGTAGAAAAGATTGTGACAAGGCTTTCAGATGACGGAATAAATCTAAAAGGCAACTTAAAACTCACACAGTTAATTATTGATATAAATAAACTAATTGCCGATAAAATCAACAATTGCCAAGTATTGTTTCCATCATGGCTAAATTGGGAATATCTGAAAGATTTATTCATTATGCCTAACGGATATACTGAAGCTGGAATTAAACAAGCGGCAGAAACTTATTATAACGGATTTCAATTTTATCCATACCAAGTTTACATCAATTGGAGACCTACTGATTATGGGAATATTTTGTATACCGATAAAAAGTTTGTAGAACTGCTTTACAGATGGAATTATGACGATTTTACAGATTTCAGTAAAGTAACCGATGTTAGCGGGCATACTAAAAATGCAATTTATGATTTTATAGAAAATAGTAATAACACTATTTTTGTGGTAGATTGCGAAAACTCTGACCCGTACAAGTTATTTGCAGCTTTTAGAGGGCTTGAACGTGAGTATCGCGATAAAATCGCAAAAATTATTTTGTATGATGATGTAAATACCATTTCTACTTGGAATTCGCTCGAAAATTTTGTAGACATACCTGTCGAGTATATCTTGGTTGAACGTATCAAAGATAACAAATCAATGGTTGATATGAAGTTAGCTCTCGGGGTGAGTAAAGAGTTCTATCAAGGGAAAGCTGATTCGTTTATCTTAGCATCAAGCGATTCAGATTATTGGGGTTTAATTTCTTCTCTCGAAGAGGCAAACTTTCTTGTAATGATTGAGCATGAAAAAACAAGTTCGCTCACAAAACAAGTGCTACAAGATGGCAAAATCTTCTATTGTTATCTAGACAAATTTTACACTGGTGATAGTGATGATATGAAAACTTCTATGCTACTCACTACTGCCCAAAATTATATCAATGCTCGTGTAAGCCTGAACATAAATGATATTTTGACTCACACTTTTATGCAAACAAGAATTGAAATGTCAGACTTAGAAAAAAAGCGATTTTGTGACAAATACATCAAAACAATTGAACTTAAAATAGACGATGAAGAGAATTTGAACTTAAGGTTTAAGAAAAAATTATAAGAAGCTATGAAAAATATATCATTATCATTAATCAGAACAGAGTCACAATAGGGACGCATGATTTTAATGCAAATGGAGAAATAGATATAGGCGATGCTTTAGAAGTGTTGCGGTATTTGGTAGGCTTGCCAGTAGAATTTCATAGAAATTAACGAACTCGTAGTTAGAATTTATGGTGGACTACTAAGGAGGTATAATGAAAAAAATTTTAATTTTATTAATAATTCCGTTAGTATTATCGCTAACATTGTCAGCTCCAACTGCTATTGCCACTTTCCCTATTTCGAGTGATACAGTTACGTTTTTGTCAAACACTACAACTACACCACAAGAAGACTTTCCTACGCTAACCATTCAAGCGAACGGGATACCGTTTGTCGAACGAACTCTCTGGATTGATTCACGCTTTGATTTAACGGGCATGGAGCGTGATAATCTCAATTTCAGCGGTGCTATGGGGAGGATTCGTGGGCGTGGGGCTTCGAGCTGGAGTAATCACCCTGAAAAACGCTCACTGCGATTGCGATTCAATAGCGGAAACCGTGCGATGGTTGCAAGCGGTCCACGCCATAGAGACTGGGTTTTAATTGCGAACCATGGCGATAAATCACTACTCAGAAATTACACTGCGTATCATTTGGGCAATAAGCTCGATGGAATGTGCTGGGCACCTTTTGCAAGATTTATGCACCTGTATGTTAATGACGAATATATGGGTGTCTATATGCTTGCCGATGAAAGAAGCATAGGTCCTGGTAGAGCGAATTTAGAAGGTCACTCAGACCCTGCATTAACAGATTATTTTATAGAACAAGATTCACGGCTTTATCGTGGTGGTAATATTGAAGGAATCCATTATATTCGTGTAAACACTCATCCCAACGGCATTACTGGTAACAGCCGTAGTGGCGGAACTGCACGTGATAATCTTTATGAAGTTCGTTTTCCGAACAATGCCACACCTGAACATTTAGAGTATGCTCGTGATTTTCTTGACCGTGTAGGGCGTGCAATGCGTTCGCGTGATTTTGAGAGGGTTGCTGCTCTAGTTGACATTCCGTCAATGGTAGATTTTATGTTGGTACAGCAGATATTCGTGAACACTGATGCTGGCTGGAACAGTGTTTTTATGAAAATCAGAGGGCAAGGCGATGAACGAAAGCTCCACATGGCACCAGTGTGGGATTTTGACATTGCCGCACAAAACGCTTACTGGACCGCTCGAACCGAACCACGCTCCGCTCTTCCGCGCAACACTTGGTACTGGGCGGTTGAGCTTTTTGCTATTCCAGAGTTTAGGCAAGCAGTAGCAGAACGCTGGCATCATTTCGCACGACAAGCTGTAGACGAAACGATTGAACACGTCCGTGAACTTTCGCTAAGATATCAAACTGCTTTTGAACACAATTTTGAACGCCACGATATTCTTGGTGTTTTTACTTGGCCAAACCCTCCTCACGTGGCGGCGATTGACACCTGGACTGGTCAAGTCGATTTTATGCTTGGTTTCTTAGAACAACGTGCTGATTACTTTGATGAAATACTCCCACGCCCTGAACCTTCACAGCCTTCTAGTGTTCTATACTCTAATTTTGAACATTGTTATTATTGTGGTGTAACAAAAGCACAAATCATAACAAGAGTAGAACCTTATTATGACCGTGAGTTCGCCGAAAGAATTGCTTCTAAACGCTCAATCGAAGGAGCGTTACTTAAAAATTGTTATGGCACTAAACAGCTATATTTGGCATGTCAAACTTAAAATCTGTTTTCTTGATTTCCACACTCCATCGAATATTTTGCTTGACGAATTCAAAGTTTTATGTTAAATAGCTCTATTCGTTTTGAACCCCGAACTAAATTTTTTGAAATTTCAAAAGAAGTCCAACGAAAGGAATAACAATCAAAAATGGAATATCCTGCAAATTTTATTCACGATATTATCGAAAAAGACTTAGCGGAGGAAAATGTTGGTCAGATTCATACACGTTTTCCGCCTGAACCTAATGGCTATCTTCATATAGGTAGCGCTAAGGCGATTAGAATCAATTACACATCAGCGAACCGTTTTGGAGGGCTGTTTAATCTAAGATATGACGATACTAACCCTGAACGTGAAGATGACGAATATGTTCGTTCAATACGCGAAGACTTGGTATGGCTAATCGGCGAAGAACCCTCTGGTGGGATTTTCTTCGGTTCAGATTATTTCGAGAAGTGTTATGAGTTTGCAGTTGAGCTAATTAAAAAAGACTTGGCATATGTTTGCGATTTATCACCAGAGCAAATGCGTGAAATGCGCGGAACACTCACCGAATCAGGTCAAGATAGCCCTTTCAGAGAGCGTTCTGTTGATGAAAATCTTGACTTGTTTTCACGAATGAAAGTTGGCGAATTCCCTGTTGGGGCTTGTACACTTAGAGCTAAAATCGATATGACATCACCTAATATGAATATGCGTGACCCTGCAATTTATCGCATAAACTACACCACTCATCACAGAACTGGCGATAAGTGGTGCATTTATCCTTTGTATGATTTTTCGCACCCGATTCAAGACGCACTTGAGGGGATTACTCACTCATGCTGTTCGATTGAATTTGAAAATCATCGCCCTTTGTATAACTGGGTAGTAGAAAACGTTTTCGCTCACCCAATACGTAAAGCGCGACCTGAACAATACGAATTTGCAAGATTGAATATGACATATACTGTAATGAGTAAACGATACCTGCGCGAACTCGTTGAAACCAAATTAGTAGATGGTTGGGACGACCCTCGTATGCCGACACTATGTGGTTTACGTCGCCGTGGATATACTCCCTCAGCAATCAACGATTTTCTTGATAGAGCTGGTTATTCAAAATCGCAGAGTATAGTTTCAGTCGAGATGCTTGAGCATTGTATGCGAGAAGAACTAAATGCCAAGGCATACAGAAAAATAGCTGTGTTAGAATCTCTGCTTGTCACGATTATAAACTATCCAGTTAAGCCCGAAGTCGAAACATTTTCAATTGCAAATCACCCCGGTAACGCCGAATTTGGGCGGAGGGATTTGCCTTTCACTCGACAACTTTATATAGAACGCTCTGACTTTGCGGAAATTCCGCCACCAAAATTTCACCGATTAAAACTAGGTACGGAAGTAAGACTTATGGGTTCTTACATCATCAAATGTGAAGAAATTGTTAAGGGTATAAATGGTGAAATCGTCGAATTGCTCTGCACTGCTGATTTAGAAACATCTAACGGTGTTCCAGCAGATGGACGTAAAGTTAAAGGAACAATCCACTGGTTATCGGCGGAGCATTGTATCGAAAGCACAGTCATGCAATACGAGAGATTGTTCACTGCCGAAGAAATTACTGGTGATTATAACGAGTTTTTAAACCGAAATTCTGTCCGCCAAATAGAAGGCGTAAAACTCGAGAAATCATTATCAGAAGCCAAAGCGGGTGAGCGTTTTCAATTCGTGCGTACTGGATATTTCTGCTTAGACAGCAAAAATCAAAACGTGTGGAATAGCATTGTCGATTTGAAGAGCAGTTTTAAGCCTTCTTAAATGCGTAGTAACATAAAATTATCCCCATTCTTGATTTTTACAAGAATGGGGGGTTATGTTGTAGTTTAACTCAATTCATTTGGCATTGTCCGAGCGAAGCCATTTTCGCAAGCAGAGTAAAAGCGAAAAAAGCAAGCCATCTATTCAAGACAGCTTACTAAAAATTTACATTATTTCTAATATCATCACACGGTCACTAACAACAAGTAATTCTATCTTGACGGATAAATGTCGTCAAGATATATTGGCAATTATTGCGAGTGCAAGTGCTCACTCTGTGTCTGGTTTGACGACAACGTGGAGACGTTGTAAAAAAACGATGTTCGGTTACGACAGCATATATTGTTGACATATTATGCCCGAAAAAACAGAGGATGTTCATTGGTGATATAAGTACCTCGCCATTGAGAGCAGCGATAATCTGTTGTTCTTTTTCGCTACAATCAACGCCGTAAATAATAATCTCGGTAAAACCATCGTTTGTCACAACAACTCCTTCACTTGTAAATCCACCGAATGTCAACACAAACATACAAGCAACCATCAGTGCTGCTACCGACCTTAAAAATGCTTTTTTCATTTTTTAATTCCTAACTAAATTTTCTATTATTTCTGATAGTAACAGACTATCAGTTGTAAGCACTCTGTAATAATTGCCATTTTCAGTCCATCCTACTTGATAGAATCCGTCCCACTCAACAAAGTACTGCTCTACTATTATGCCAGCATTTATGTCTACACTAAACCTAACAAAAGGTTCTGTTGTAGTTATTACTATATGCAAGATGTCGCCAATATTATATGCTTCAAACCGCTCAAATCTTTGATTTGTAGGAAATAAGATGTCAACATTTTCAGCTTCAATCAATTCTTCAACAGAGCCATATTCACGAATTTCGTTAAAAAAAACCACATGTTTATTTCCATCAGAACTCATGAGTTCTCGAAACCATACAACGAGCTTGTCATCCACGAATGTCATCGATATTCCTTGAGCCAAGGTTGCGGCAAACACAACACACACAGCAGCTACAACAGCAATACGCTTAGCCCCAGTCAAATTCGGGAATAACACACGTCTCCGTGCAGGTGTGGCATCAGATTCAGACAAGAGTTCAACTTGTTTACCTTTTCTCTTGGCAATTTTTGCGAGTGCTGAATTACCATTATCCGTTAGAAACACTGAACATTGTTTCAGCATAAACTCATCAGCTTTGGAGTAACAGTCCTTAGTATACTGTGTTTGCAATATGTCTACAGAATATGCGTCGGCGTGAAGTTGGTAAAATCGCTCTTGCAAATCAGAACTCCAGCGGTTGGCTTGGTTCTCGTATGGCATTACGATATGAAGCCGTGGTGAGTAACTAGGGCGGAGGTGTCGTGCGGCAATAACCGCTTCAGCCGCATAGAACGCCACTCCTCGCTCTGCAGTAGTGAAGAAATCAATAATTCCTTGGTCGCAGAGATTAAGTATTCGCTCACAAATAGATAACTTCAGCTTCACACAATAAGGATGTTTCTCATCTTGTCCGAACTCTAAATCATTCACAGCACTTCCTGCAATCATGCAACAAGACGCAGGTTCAAATTTGTGTTTCATTATATAGTTGTCCTTTCACACATGAAAGAAGGGCTTGTTTCTACCAGACAATTTACATTATAGCACAATTTTTGACGAAAGTCAACACTTTTTTGAATTTTTTAAAAAATAATCCTTTTTTGGGTATCCATATTGCCCCTCGGAAAGTTGACATCTATACTTACTCTGAAGCGGAACAGCTTTCGGTGCAGATATGCCAGTTAATCCCGAATTTGTCCACCACATCACCGCAGAGGTCAGCCCAGAATTGTTTAGCGAGTGGTTGCACGACTTTTCCGTCTTTGGACAGCTTTTCAAAAGTAGCAGTAACTTCATCAGCCGAATCAAACGCCAGCATCATCGAAAAAAAATCGCCTGTAATCGGTTTTTCGCCTCCATCAGTCATACAGAGAAGAGTATCTGAAATAGTCACTTCTGAATATGTCACAAAATTCGGTGGTAGATTGCCACCCATTGCTTCTAAAAGTTCTGGTGATTCCAAAAATTCTTTTGGTGAGTCTTTTAAATAAGCTATGTTCTCAGCTTTAGCATCGAGTGTTTCTTTGTAGTAATTAATCGCCTCATCACAATTTCCTTGAAATGAAATCGTTGGTATTAACATTATTTTTACCTTCTTTCTTTTTTGACTGCTTGAAAAGTACTTAACGTTGTAATTATTTAACATTACCTTTTTCTTCGGTATCGTCATCGGCGAAAAAGACGTTGTACGTTTCGGCAGTGAACCGCAAAACTGCCCAATTTGGGTCATCATGGTTAGCTTTGAAATAATCAACAATAGGTTGTTGCCAATTTTCTTTTTTTACAGCGTTATCGGTTATGATTTCAGCTGTACCAGTCAGTGAAATATGATACTCACTCGAAGCAAGGCAAACACACGCCTTGTTACAATTAGAAATTCGTTTTGCTTTTACACCGTTAGAGTCAGTCAAAAACGTTAGCCATTTAACTCCATCAGCTTTGGAAATAGACATAGTTGATGAAGACGGATATCCGTTTTCGTCAATCAGCGTGACAACAGCGTATCCCCCCATACCATTACCAATGTAACCAGTTTTTGAATTGATTAGCTCTCCAGCTCTTTTAACAATCGGGTTCATAATTAAAATTCTCGCTTTCTTAGTTTTTTTACAGTATACCACACTAAATACGACAACAGTATGCCCTATTCATTCATAAAATTTTAAAATATTTTCAGCGAGTGTTTTAATTTCATCTATAACACGCATAGGCCGCAGGATTTTAACTTTATTTCCGAATCCCCACAGCCAGTTGACTAAAAATTCGTGATTAGTTTCCTCAGAGTTGTATTCAAAAACTATGTACGAAAAATCGAGTTCAAACAATAATCCATCATCTGTTTCGTTATAGCACTCTGTGCCAAATTCCTCTACAAGCATATATTTTACCGACTTGTCAAATAACGCAACTACATATAAATCTTCAGAATTGGTAGGGAGACTAAAATCCATATCGATTTTTTCGTTAGAAGGAATTTCTCGTTGTGCAAAGATTTCATCACAAGTTTGTAAGTTCTGCATTCTAAGTAGCTTGAACATTCTCCAATCTTGCCGTTTTAAGCAAAATCCGTACACATACCATGATGACCATTGATACATCACAAAATATGGCTCAATTTTACGGTGTGATTCACCTTTACTGTAAAAATAATCAAACTCGACTAACTGTCTTTGAACAGCAGCATATTTTAACTGCTCGACTTTTTGGGGTAACAATTCGCGGTAATACGAATAAAGGTCGATATTAATCACTTTTGAGAACAATTCAGATGTATCATTGCCCGAATATAGTCCATAGCCCTCTTCAATCGAAATTCCGCCACCTGCACCTTGTTGTGTGATAATCGGGATTCCAGCCATACAGAGTGCGTCTATATCCCGACCGATTGTTCGACGGTTGACTTCAAACTTTTCTGCAAGCAAAGCTGCCGTAACTTTTTCTTTTTGCAAAAGGATTGTAAGAATCCCGAACATTCGATTTAATTTCATTAGACCTCCTCGAAAATCCACTCACTTGAGATTTAATTTCATTAGACCACATTGAAAATCCACCCATTTGGAATTTTCAAATCCTGATAGCCCAATTCCGCAATCTCGCTCTATGAGCGGGATTGCGGTTTTATTTTACCTCGAAATCGGGCGTTTGATACTTAAAAGATACTTGATGTATCTTATTTCAACCTACGCCGACTCGCGTTTTTCGACGCCGACAGTCCTGCCACTTTTCCAGAGCCGTAGCGATTGCCCAGAGCCGTAGCGATTGCCAGTGCTTTTTGGAATGAGTGCAAGTACATATTCATCGTTGTACTCGGAACGGAGTGGTTGTGCCTACTTTAAACACGGCGGCTGTTTCTGCTTTGCTGTGTCCGTCGTTCCAATATTCTATTGCTCGACGGCGTAATTTTATATCATAACTCATGATTATATTATATCACATTATTAAACCTTTTGCAAGTGGTTTGATTATAATGTGTAGATAATGCCGCACTCCTTGCACATACAGCGTTGTGTCCCCGAACGATTAAATCCCTTGTTAATTTGGTTTGTTACTTTGTTGCACTTT
>WRGW01000110.1 GCA_009786985.1 Oscillospiraceae bacterium | reverse complement strand
AGAATATGCACAAATTGCTCCTTTTTCGAGCGTTAGTCGCTGGCAATGCGGCGATGTTGATGGCGATGGCAGAATCACGATTAATGACGCTTTGCAAGTTCAGAGACACATAGTTGGGCTTTCAAGTACGATTGATGGTAATAATGCCAACGGCAGAAGTGCTTTGCGTGCGGCACTGATTTGTCGTGAAACTGGTAGCCCAAGTATTAATGATGCGTTGGCGATTCAAAGACGATTGGTAGGACTTTCAACCGCATTAGATAACTGTCGTCACGCTCCGAATCAAGGTTCGGCAAACACGTGGGTTGTACGATTTAACGCAAATGGCGGAACCCATCCAGCTGCGCGAGCGGTTCGGCGAGGGGCTAATATCGGGACGCTTCCTACGCCAGTTAGAGATAATCATGCTTTTGTTGGTTGGTTTATATCGCAAACTGGTGGGACACAGGTTGCAACTTCTATGGCTGTTACTGGGAATATAACTGTTTGGGCTCGATGGATTGCTAATGCAACGTGGATTAGTAATAGTGATGAAGTTCATTTTTATCAAAATCCACCACGTGTTAGAGTTGCAAATGTGCAAAATTCAGCTGATAATTCAAACATTATAAATATGGCTTCTTCAGCAGTGAATGTTTGGAACAACGTTGGTTTACGTAGTACATTTAATAATAGCATAGGTGCGTCAAACTCAGATATTCATATCAGATTTGGCAGTCCGTCCTTCTCATTAAATTGGCATACACAAGTACATTTAGGAACTCTTCCTGACGGTAGACGTGCTGTTTCGCAAGGGTGGGTTGGACATGGGAGCAATGACATAATAGCAACACCAACAATAAACGGCAGACGGCGTACTATACGGCGCGCACGTAACAATACCACAAGCCCAGCTAATATTTTTGTTGTTGATACAATAAGAAATAGAAGTTTTAATGGTGCAGTGATAATTAACGGAGGCGAGCGTGGACACTCAAACACTATGCGACACGAACTCGGACACGCATTAGGTTTTAGAGGGCATACGACAAATGCACCTGCGACTTGCATTATGAGAAACGAAGGAACTGATAATAATGCCCTTAGAACACCAACCGTTGTATTGGCTAACCACGTATTGCAATTTAGAAATGCGTTTAATAACACTAACCCAGTATCTACAAGCACAACAATTCAACCTGCTTTTGATGAACCCTTTGCAATTGTACAAGATGATTTAGTATTGCATTATTTTTCAAAAAATCAAATCGTGGAGACAATGATACAAGATTATGGGTGGAATGATAATATTTTGAAGGGGATACCAGTTGAGATTTTATATGGCGACAATGAAGAATTAACCATGTCAAGCGTTAATGAAATAAAATTTGTTGATTATCTTTTTCGCATAACTGATAATCTTACCAGAAATATGTTACCTGAATATATAACGGTACGTAGCCAACACGGAGCTATTTTTGAGAAAGGCATTGAATATGTAATCTCTCCATGGCACGTTAATAACACGCTTTGGGACGTTCATTTAATCCCGCATGAAACTAAATTTATCAGAGCTGATTTGTTAACGTTGTGTGATATCTACGGATTGCGTAATGCAACCGTTGTTAAAAATAGCGAAATCACTACCAATAAAGTTATTGCAGAAAACGCAACTCTAACTTCGAGATTTGTTTCAAACGTCGATTTAGCAATCGTAATAACTGTAACTGACAAGTGGAGCGAACCGACATCTCCATATATTTTCGATGTGGAATATACCCTTAATAATATTATAACTGGCGAAGAACATAAGTCGCTTTTACCAGAATTGCTACGACTTAATTCTGATGTTAAAATAGGCGAAACGTATTTGGTTCTTTTGGATGTTATTGATGGTGAATTTGTTCTCCCATCTGCACGTGATGGGGCAGTAATAGTGAAAAAATCTGTTGGTTACGTGAAATTTGCAAAAGCGTTGTTTTATAACGAAGGTTTTTCGGCTGTTTTGGGTGAATCGTGGGATTATGAAAGCAATGTCGTAAGTTATGATTATGGTTATGAAATTGATAGTAAGCCTATAGTTCCATCGTGTGAATGTTGTTTAAGCCAATGGGGGTTAAATACCGCACTTAGTATTATGCGGTGGCTTGTAGGTCTATACCCAAACACCATTCTTCTTCATAGTGATATTAATCAAAATGGCGTTATAGATATAGATGATGCTTTGCAGGCATTGAGATTTCATGTAGGATTACCAAGTGCTTTGGATTAATACAACAGCCCCCATTTCAGATTTTGCTCTGAAATGGGGGTATTTTATCAACTAAAATCTCTCACTTAGCGACAATATTAACTAACTTATCTGGAACTACAATCTCTTTAACAATTGTCTTGCCATCAAGTGCCGACCCCAAAGCCGCTTTCGCAAGCTCTAGCGTTTTCGCTTTATCCGAACTGGTAGGCAAGGTAACTTTAGCCTTGATTTTCCCGCAAATCTGAACTACGATTTCAACCTCATCATCTTTACAAAGTTCATCGTGATACTGAGGCCACGGCTGTGCGTTCAAAACACCATCAAACCCAGCATTTACATACATCTCTTCAGTGATATGCGGTGCAAATGGATTTAGTAGAGTAAGGAAAGTTTTCAATTCTGATTTGGTGATTGGTTCTGACTTTTCGCCGCTCATCTCGTTTAACAAAGACATAAGTGCAGCAATTGCTGTATTAAATTTTAGTGATTCAATGTCTTCGCCGACTTTTTTGATGGTCTTGTGGAAATTTGCACGGCGACCCTTAGTATACTCATCACCATCAACCAAATTTTCAGATAAATTCCAAACCCTATCCACAAAACGTTTGCAACCTTTGATTCCAGTCACGCTCCACGGAGCTGATTTCTCGAAATCGCCTACAAACATCTCATATAATCGCAGAGCGTCCGCCCCGTAATCACGCAGAATATCATCAGGGTTAATGACGTTGCCGCGACTTTTTGACATCTTTTGCCCATCTTCACCAAGAATCATGCCGTGAGCGGTTCTTTTAGCGTACGGCTCAACCGTATTCACCACGCCAATATCATATAAGAATTTGTGCCAAAATCGAGAGTATAACAAGTGAAGCGTAGTATGCTCCATCCCACCGTTATACCAACTTACTATAGAGCCACTTCCCTCCCAGTATGCCAGCTTTTCTTTTCCGATGATGGAATTTGCATTATTAGGGTCACAGTAACGAAGGTAATACCACGAACTTCCCGCCCATTGTGGCATTGTGTCTGTTTCACGCTTGGCAGAACCTTTGCATTCAGGGCAGGTGCAATTAATAAATTCTTCCAACGTTGCTAACGGTGATTCGCCAGTATCGGTTGGCATATATGACTTAACTTCAGGGAGTTTTAGCGGAAGCTCATTTTCTGGAACTGCTACCCAGCCACATTTATCGCAATGAATCAGTGGAATAGGTTCACCCCAATATCTCTGACGCGAGAATACCCAGTCACGCAGTTTATAATTAGTCTTAGGTTCGCCAACATCGTTTCTATAAATCCAGTCGATGATTTTTGTCTTAGCTTCTTCCACCGATAATCCGTCAAGAAAATCAGAATTTACCATAGTGCCAGTTTCGCAATCGGTGAAAGCAGCTTGGTCTACATCGCCACCAGCCACAACCTCGACGATTGGCAGGTCAAACGCCTTAGCGAACTCCCAATCACGGCTGTCATGACCTGGTACTGCCATAATCGCACCAGTTCCATAACTCATTAAGACATAGTCTGAAATAAAAATCGGGATTTCTTTGCCGTTCACAGGATTTATTGCGGTAATTCCGTCCAGTCTCACACCAGTTTTTTCTTTGGCGATTTCACTACGCTCAAAGTCGGACTTTTTGGCGGCGGCTTCTTGATATTTTTTGACTTCGGTGATGTTAGCAAGCTTGTCCGCCCATTTTTCGTTAATGAAAGGGTGTTCTGGCGAAATCACCATATAAGTCGCTCCGAACAGAGTGTCAGGGCGTGTTGTATAAATTCGTAGAGTTTCGCCGTCACTTGTTTTGAAATCAACTTCCGCACCAGTACTTTTACCAATCCAGTTGATTTGAGATGACTTTACTCTTGACGGATAGTCCATGCCCTCTAAGTCGTTAATTAAGCGTTCGGCATATTCGGTAATTTTTAGCATCCACTGATTCTTAACTTTGCGAACAACCTCGCTACCACAACGTTCACATGAATTATCGACAACTTCTTCATTTGCAAGCACGACTTTGCATGATGTACACCAGTTCACCGCCATTTCTTTTTTATACGCCAATCCTCTTTTGAAAAATTGCAAGAAAATCCACTGTGTCCATTTATAATAATCGGGGTCGGTTGTATTGATTTCCCTGCTCCAATCAAACGAAAACCCAATTGCTTTGATTTGCCTTTTAAAGTTTTTGATACAGTTCTCGGTGACTATTGCTGGATGAATTTTATTCTTAATCGCGAAATTTTCAGTAGGCAGACCAAAAGCATCCCACCCCATTGGGTATAGAACATTTTCACCGCACAGGCGGCGTTTGCGGGCGACGATGTCCATCGCAGTATACGGGCGCGGATGCCCGATGTGTAACCCTTGAGCAGACGGATATGGGAACTCAACCAGAATAAAAGTCGCAGGTTTTCCGCTACTTTCATCAGCCATAAATGTTCCATGTTCGTCCCAGTATTTTTGCCATTTTTTTTCGATTTCGCTATAATTATAATTCATGATTATACTTTGCCTTTCTTAAATTAAAAAAAATATATATTTATTATACTATAAATTTTAAAATTCGTCAAGCAAAATAAAGCCGAATAAAATTATTCATTATTTTTTCTTGTTTTGCATACCACAAATTACTTGAATTAACAATATAAAATGGGGGAAAATAATTTCAAAATAAAATTGACAAGTCATATAGTTTTGTGGTATAATAGCTAAACAAGAGCAGAATAAAGACAGAGCTGTGCTTCGGCTTTGTTTTGCTTGACGAATCTTAAATTTTATGGTATAATAGCAAAACAAGAGCAGAATAAAGACGGAGCTGTGCTTCGGCTTTATTTTGCTTGACGTGTTCAGATTTTTATGGTATAATAAGTATAGGATTCTCATAATGTTAAATAAGGACAAGGTTTGAGTGAAAGGAATAGGTATAAACTATGAAATTAGCAGTAGCAGCTTTTGGAGTAGCAGCACTGGTTGGTGCGGGCTATGTTATTGGGAAAAAAATTATAGAATTTCAAAAAGAAAAATGCGAGGAAGAAGACGAACTATTCGGCTTTAATGAATACGACGAATATTCAGGAAGCGAGTTTGATGGCATGGGCGATTTTGATAACATGAGAGATATACTAAACGAAGACGGAATTGACGCATCTGTCTATGCACGTGGCAGAGCATCACGAATGCGAGGCAAAAACGGCGATTATGGCAAAAAAATCAAAAAAGCGTCATTATTTGCGGTGGGTGCAATCAAAACTGGTGCAGACAAGTTCGGCGAAACCATTCAAGACATAAAGTCAAAAGATATGGTTGAAAAAGGGAAATCTGCCGTCGAAGCAGTAAAACAAGTCGGCGGAAATGTAAAAAACGACATCAAAAAAGAAGTAGAAGAATTAAAAGATGTCGTGAACACACTCAAAAAAGAAGATGATTCTAACAACGACACTGCTCCTAAAACCGAAGTCGTGGTAGAAGCTACAATCACAAGCGAAAAACCAGAAGACACTAATTCTACTGGAACTTCTCGTATGGATGTTTAAGCAAGACAAGATGTCCGTAAGCGGAGCTTTGCTTCGCTTAAGGACATTGACGAAGCAAAACAAGAGCTGGAGATTAATATGTGGTGGATTTTTGCAATCGTGGCGGTAATGCTTTTGTTCGCTTTTTTAAAGCTGCATTCTAAAGCAAGAAAACCGCTTAAACTCGCAGTCGTTAATATGAGCATTGGTATAGTCACGCTTGTTGTCATCGCACAGTTTACTTCTGTGCTTGTGAACGTGTATACAGTATTTATGTCACTCGCTCTCGGAATACCTGGGGCTTTGCTGATTACATCAGGAACTTTCTGGGCGGTCTATTAAATCGCAACAAAAATCTTGAACATTTCGGGTTATAGTCGGCCAGTTTAAGTTTACTCTGTTGATTTGGTGCGTAGATTTTTTAGCAGACAAGGCGATTTTGCCCTATCAAGCAGGCAAAGCCTGCTCTCGTGGGCTTTGCTTAAATATCCAGCGATATTTAAGCAAAAATCAACGCAGTATGGCGACAAATTTGACGAAAAAACGCCGTGCATGAGTTTCCGTGGAGGTCTAATATATGGAAGTAAAAATAACAAGTTCTCTTTCTGAAGAACGTAGACACGAATATATCATCAAACAGCTGAGTTGTTGCGATTCGGCTGTTTTGATTGTTCCAGACCAATTTTTGTTTGAAACTGAACGACGAATGTATCACGCCCTTGGTGCAAAAAAGATTTCCACTTTAGGAATTACGGGGTTTACCAAACTATCAGAAGAAATTATCAAGACTTATGGTGAACCTAAATTATACGCCGATGAAATCGTAAAAGCTGTCACCATGTATAAAAGTTTAGCTCAACTAATAGGAGGGCTTACATATTTTAATCTGCCAGTGAATTATGAATTCACTAAAACTATGCTTGACACGATTTCAAATCTCAAATCATCAGCGATTACACCTGAAAGCCTACGCCAAAGCCTTGATGAACATATCGTTGACAGCAAAATCGACGACACCACACTCTTCAACAAACTTAGTGACGTGTCTGAGATTTATACGTTATATTGCGAAAACCTCGCACTCGAATACGCCGATAAGTTAGATGACCTCCGTATAGCTTCTAGTTTGATTAGCCAACACAGTTTTTTTACTGGAAAACAAGTTTTTATACATGGATTCGACAGTTTTTCTGAAGGTCAAATCTGGTTTCTTAAATCAATTGTGTCTCATGCCGATAAATCCGAATTCATATTCGCTAATGATGAAGAGGCTAGCAAAAAACCAGAACTCCGTGCAATAAAAACGCTTATTAGCAGACTAAAGGTTGCATTTTCAGACTGTGGTGTTCAAACTAAATTCCACACGCTCGATGGCTGTTCATAT
The DNA here is from genome assembly GCA_009786985.1 of Oscillospiraceae bacterium. Classification (GTDB taxonomy): domain Bacteria; phylum Bacillota; class Clostridia; order Oscillospirales; family Ruminococcaceae; genus Ruminiclostridium_E. Next base: position 48,706 of record WRGW01000110.1, on the reverse strand, counting down.
AAACCAGACACAGAGCTTATAGTCGCAAACAATATTCAAAATGAATGCGAGTTTATTGCCGCTAAAATCCGCCGATTTATTACTACAGAAAGGTATACTTGCAACGAAATTGCGGTTCTTGTCTGCAATGGTGATTTGGCTCCACGTCTGCTTGAATCCATGGAGGAATATGGCATTTCTTGTTACGCCGATTTACCAGAACCGCTCATCACAAAGCCGCTGTTCAGATTCGTAATATCAACACTTGAAGCCTTGTCAATGACACCCGCAAAGCTGATGTCTTACATCCGTAGTGGATTTGTGCGTGTTCCTGCTGAACTCGAGGGCTACAAAACCCCCGACCATAACAAACGCCGATTCAAGCTAAAAGGATTTTCGCAAGGCTTTTTTGAATTTGATGAAAGTCTAAAAATCCGATTTATAACTTCACGTATGACCAAGCGGTTATCTAAACGCAATATGGACAGGCTCGAGAAAGCTCAGTTTTGTTACGCACTAAAAAGTCGCGATTGGCGGAGTGATTGGGCGAATGCTTATCGTAATAATCGTGGTAACACTAAAGGCGACGAACTCTCTTGGCTTGAACCGCTCAGAACTGCAATTGTTACCCCACTACTGGACTTAAAGTCGGCTTGTACTGACACAACTGGCGACAAAATAACCGAAGCCGTTTGTGAATTTTTGCTTTCTACGCTGGAGATTCAAAAGACTGTATTAGCACTCTGCGAAAAAAGTGATGATTTATTAAAAGACAAAAAACTCACAGAAGAGTTCAGACAATTGTGGGAGATGATGGTGGAAGTATTTGAATCTCTACACGTTTCTTTGAAAAATGAACCGATGACAATTTCAGCATACATAGATGTTTTTAAAGGGGTGTGCAAAGCTACTAATATAGCTAAACCTCCTCAAGTTCTCGATGCTGTGGTGGTCGGTGATTTGGAACGTACAAGGATTTCTGACATAAAAATCGCTTTTATTGCTGGTGCTAATACAGGGATGTTCCCTAAAAATGCGTATAGTACAGTTAGTGCATCAGTCGGCTTTTCAGGAAAAGAAATCGAGCTTTTGGCTGACTGTGGATTAGAACTAACATCTCGCCTTGAACACCGGTATGATTATGAACAGTTGTTGGTTCATAAAGCACTCACGCTCCCGAGCGATAAATTGTTTATCACTGCTCCACTTAGTGATAGTTCGTGGAATGAATTATTACTTTCTCCAATTTTCGATACGTTATCAAAAAAGGGAATACCTAAGCGAAAAATCGCAGACGGGAGTGAATTACCACTCTCGTTTAGAGCGAGCACCCTAAAAGCAGCTAAGAGATTAGTCGCCGAACAAAGTTCAAGCGAAATTAGAGATGTTTTGATTACGGCGATTGCACAAACCTCTGTGTCTAATAGCGTTGATGGGTTTATTAAACCTTACTTATCGGAATCAAATCCAGCGATTTTGCTCCCTGATACGTCAGTGAAACTTTTTCGATTTAACGAAAGTAGATTTAAATTTTCCCCTTCATCGCTTGAGCAAATGATGGGTTGTCGCTTCAAATATTTTGTTTCACGTGGGTTGCGGCTCGAAATCCCTAGTGCTATTAACGAAGACGAACCACTTGCTTTTGAACGCGGGAATATTATCCACAGATGTCTTGATAAAATCTTAAAAAGCGGTGAGCTGTTTAATCCAAAATATAGCGATGATGACGAATTATCAAAATTAGTCGGAACGTATATAACCGCATATAGAGAGGAAAGAATCCCCTATAACTTTATGCAAACCAAGCGACAATTCTACATTTTTGATAGTTTTACATCTGGAATTGTTCGTATGCTAAAACAAATTCGTAAAGAGTTTGCGAACAGTAAGTTTATCCCGTCCGAATTTGAAAAACGCGTGAATTTTTCTTTCGGTAAATCGGATTTTATCGGAACAATCGATAGAGTGGATAGATTGACAACACCAAACTCTGGCGAATACGTGCGAGTAGTCGATTATAAATCTGGTGATGTAAAAGATTCTCGCTCAATTTTTGGGCGAATGTATTATGGGCTTTCGATGCAAATGCTTTTGTATTTGGTCGCAGAAAATCAGGCTAAAGCTGGAGTAAATCCAGTTTCAGCTTTATATCTACCGTCAGACGGTAATAAAGTTAAAGATTCAGTCTTGCTACCCAATTCTCCAGCAGACAAATTGACCAAAAACTGGTTAAAATCACATATACCTTCTGGTTTTGTTGTCAAAGACAACAAAGCTTTTGACAGTGTCGCTTTCGATGATTTTAAAAAGTGGGAGAGCGAATTTAAAAACCAATCTGGCGTAATAAAATCTCCGCTCATAGAACTTAATTCAGATGAGTATGAGCGGCTACAATCATACTGTGAAGAACTGGTTGCAAAACGAGTAGAGATTGTTCGTGCTGGAGATGTAAAAGCTATTCCAATCGTTACTAGCAAATCAAGTCAAAGGGAAATCTGCGATTATTGTGAATTCTCTACAGTTTGTCGAAAGTCTAGCGAGATTATAATCAACGAAAATTTAATGCGGGAGGTGGTTTCAGATGAGCCAGACAGCTAAGACAAGTCTTTCGTTACAGAGCGATAACAAACGGTGGACTAAGGAGCAATTAGCGGCAATCCACCACCCAGCGAACCCTATTCGCCCCGCCCTCGTTTCGGCGGCAGCTGGAAGCGGTAAGACTGCGGTATTAGTCGAGCGGGTGATTCAACTATTAGTCGGCGAAGATGGCTCTGTGCCAGTCCGTGCTAATCGAATCGCACTAGTGACTTACACAAAAAAAGCCGCCTCCGAAATGAAAACCAGGCTTGAAAAAGCTCTGATTGTTCAAATTGACGAACTTTCTGATTCCTCCGACAAAAGCTCACAAATCAAAATTTTTAGAGAGCAACTTGTCTTGCTTGAAGCTGCAAAAATCACCACCATCAATGCGTTTTGCTTAAACCTCCTCAAAGAAAACGCAGCAGCGATGGGGCTTTCGGTTGGCGTAAAAATCGCTAGCGACGAAACTCTAAAAATCTTTTCAAACCGTGCAATGGAACAAGTTCTTGAAGTGTTCTATGAACTTTCACCTGAAGATGAAATCAAACAAACGCTAGCTTTTTTTGGTTCTAAGGGTGACAGAGAACTTAAAACTGCTATTTTAGCGATGCACACTGCTCTCGAAAAGTTAATCGACCGCGATAAATGGCTTTCACGGCAGTTATGGCTGTATTCTAACCCTAAAGAATATCTAAGCACGATTATGAACGAATATTCGGACTTACTCGACATTGACAAAGCAGTCACACTCACCGAATCAAGCCTTGAACTCGCAGTCGGCGAAAAAGCGAACGCCCTATTACAATCTGATTTAGTCTTCTTTGCTGACTGGGAGAATGCAGGGGATTTTCCACATGCATCTCAAAGTTTCAAAGGCGAAGATGAGGAAATCAAACTCAATCGAGATAAAGTAAAAGAAATTGCTAAAGCTGTAAAAGAAGCCACAATTTTAATTAACGATTTTTCAAACGCAATCACACAGTTATCGCCGATTGTAAAAACTTTCGTAAAATTAGTACGACTATATTCAGAAAAATTTCTACAAATCAAGCAAAGCTATGGAATGCTTGATTTTTCAGACACCGAACATATGTGTGTTGAGTTATTACGAAACTCTCACAGCAAAGATAGCGGTGTTATGGAAAATGAATATGATTTAATTATAATCGACGAGTTTCAGGACATCAATTTTTTACAATATGAACTTTTTCGCCTGCTCGATAACAAGCGAAATCGTTTATTTATGGTGGGTGACTTAAAACAATCAATCTACAAATTCCGTGGGGGTGAGCCTGCTATATTCAAAGCAGTTTCAGATGACCCTGATTATGAGGTTTTGTACTTGTCAAAAAACTTCCGCAGTTCGGTTCAAGTTCTGAATGCGGTTAATGCAATTTTTGCAAATGTAATGCCAGATTATGACGAAAAAGCAAAACTAAACCCTCCCGAACTCATCGCAGACCACACAGAATTTGAAGCTGAGTTCTGCCTTTTAGATGAAGAAAGTTTTCCTGGGAAATGTATTGAAGAAATTTCGGAGCAATTCGAGGGTACTCCTCCTGATGACGAATTTTCAGGTCTAAAAGCCGAAGCAGAATACACCGCCTTGCGAATAAAAGAAATGTGCGATAGTGGATTTGAAATTGCATTCAAATCAGATGGCAAAATCAAGTTCAGACCGTGCAACTATGGTGATTTTGCAGTGCTTTCAAGAACTAAGCAAAGCACTTTTACGTTCTACGAAGAAGCGTTTGCACGCCATTCAATTCCTTGTGTTAGTGAGTGTGGTAAGAACTATCTCAAAACAGAAGAGGTTGGTTTAGCGCTCGATTTTCTCAAAATAATTAACAACCCGTATAGTGATTTGAGCTTGTTTAACGTAATGTATTCACCACTGTATGGTTTTACAGCTGAAGAACTTGCAAACATTCGGCTTTGCCGCCAACAGCCTAATAACGATAACATCCCATTATATTCGTCTTTACTTGAAGCGGAGCGTTCTAATAAGACTACCGAACGACTTCCTCACGACAAAATCACCGCTTTTCTGAAAACGATTGCACATTACCGAAGAATCGCCGATGTTACTTCAGCGGCGGAACTTATAGCAATTATTAATGGTAAGGGTGAGTTCTTGCCGCTAATGCTCAATCGGCATAAGCAAGCTAATATTCGATTGTTATCGTATTATGCCGAACAGTTTAGCACCACCTATACAGATTTGAGCTTGTCGGCGTTTTTGGCGTATATTGAAGAACTCAAGAATAGTAAAATAGATGTCAAACAAGCCAATGTCAGTGCCGGATTACATGGATGTGTGCGAATGCTCACCATTCATAAATCTAAAGGGCTGGAATTTCCGATTTGTTTCATCGCTGGAACGAATCGTGATTATTTCAAAAATGGCAAAACAGCTACTCCGTTACTTAGCTTTTACAAGGAAGTCGGCATTATCGGAAATTATTTCAATGCGGACAGTTTTTGCAGAACCAAAACCCTACTTAGCGATTATGCAAAACGCCTCAAACGTAAGCAAGAACGCGAAGAAGAGATGCGTAAACTTTATGTAGCGGCGACTCGTGCAGAAAGCAAGCTGATTTTCACTGGTTATGCAAGCGAAGGAAAACCAAACTCAATTCGCGAAAACAGTTATGCTGCATGGCTTGACGGCACAATCCGCCGTGTAGAGCCGCTTCTAACTACACCAGAACTCAAAGCAACAGATTTGCCTAAAACTATAGATTCAAATGAACTTGTAAACGACATAGTCAAAACACTCAAATCCGAATACCCGCGTGAGGTTTTGCGGCACATTCCACGAAAACTAAGTGCAACCCAAGTCGGAGTGGTGAGCCATGTCCACGAAACTGCTGATGAATATGATGAACCGATGGTGTTTCCACGCAATCCATCGTTTTATGCGACTGTTGGTGAGAAACGACTTTCGGGCAAAAAGCGTGGAGATGCGTACCACAAAATGCTTGAACTGCTTGATTTTCAAGCAGGTGATTACGAAAATCAAATGCAGGATTTTAAGCAGAGATTTACTCCACAGGAATTTAAGGCGGTAAATCCTAAAGACATTTGTGGCTTTTTCGACAGCGAATTAGGGCGGCGTGTTATTCGCTCCTCTAAGATTGTAAAAGAATATAAACTGTACACCACAGTAGAGTTAGCGGACATAGGGGCGTTAGGTGAACTTTGTGCGTTTTGCAAAATGGAAGTCGCCATTCATGAAAAGCCGTTTGTTCAAGGGATTGCCGATATGTTCTTTTACGAAGACGGCGAGATTGTGCTAGTCGATTATAAAACCAATCGCAACACCACAATCGAGCGATTAAAAGAAGATTATAGCACTCAGCTGGAAATTTATAAAAAAGCGATTGAAGAAATGACCGGCGTTAGGGTTAAGGAATGTTGGATTTATAGCTTTGAACGTGGAATGATTTTGTGCTGAGATAGTAAATCCCCCACTCTTGACTATAATCGAGAGTGGGGGTAACTTACGTATTTCTGCGTCACTTCAACTATTAGCAACCTGTGGCTTGCCTTTAACGAAGATTTTAAACACAATTTTAGCAACAATCATTCCCGTACCGAACCCTAAAGCAACAAACCCAGTTACGAACAAGCTACTAACCATAGTCTGCAAAATATTTTCGACAATTGGTACAAAATTTATCATCCCGTACGGTGCTTCTTCAACAACAATCGGAATTATTAAGTTTATAGCTATACCGCCCATCACCATCATAAACCCAGAAACTAAAGTTGGGATTCCAGCGTATAAAAGCACATTTGTTTTCTGATGGAGGTTCAAGAAAAATAACGCCACTATAATCCCGAGTGCTACTAACACCCCGCCTACAAGAATCAGAATTAATACAGTGTTTAGATTTCGTCTACCAAAAGCATTACGTACGTCGTTTAGTTGTGAGTTGATTCCAGTAGCTTCACTCCACGTTAATTCATCGATTCCGCTTTGGACGAGAGTTTGCTCTAAGATTTCGCGATACTCTTCATTTGATTCAAAATCAAACCCTGAAATTCTTGCAATTTCATCAGCATTGTCAACGATTAATCCGATAATTTTGTCAGAAGAAACAATCGGTTCATTAGCATTGTAGCCATTCACGATAAAATCAAAACCGTTTTCTACTATATCACCAGCAAACCTATTGAGTTGCTGATTCGAGAGAATCTCATACACCGTATTAGGGGTGATGTTGTAATTTGTAATATAATATTCGTGGAGCGAGTTATAAACCACTCGATACAAGGCTGTATTTTCTCTTATGCGCAGGCGTTCAAAGTCTGGCAAGTCTACATTAGCCGAATTTGCTACTTCACCCACTGGTAACATAGCTAAATTGATTTCCATAACAGTTGTGTCCAAAATCGAACGTATGGTGTCAACATCAACGATTTCTTTTACAAACACCATAGACTGTATAAAAGTAATCGCTACAAACAAAACAAGAGAGCATATAACAGAAATCGCAATAAACACCGCACGCATCCCTGAAGAATGAGGAGGTTTAGATGATTTTGCGAGCTGCTCCATCGGAGATTCTCCTGCTTCAAACTGTACGTTTAATTCGGGCGGTGATGACGGGGACGGTGCAGCCTGCGTTGATGACACTGGTGTTTCAACAGCTTGAACAGGCTCAAAAGTTACTGCAATTTCTGGAGTTTCAGGTTTCGCCGCAACTGAAGTCTGTGATTGTGCCTGTGTTTGCTCTGGCTGGTTACTCTTCTGATTACTTCCGCAACCAGTACAGAATAATGCCCCCTCTTCAAATTTAGTTCCGCATTGTGTGCAAAATGAATTCATTTTAACGTTATTCCTCTCTATTAGTTATTGCTCCGCAATAGTTTCATTGCTCAAAAAGTACCTGTTTCTCGTCTGCTGATAGCAAACAACCGAAACAGTTGTACAATATTAAGCCTTACAAAACGCAAGCATTTTGTTGCGGTTTAATATTATTCCGCTTGCAAGGTCTTAACACTTTGAACAAACTTCAATTTTCGGTGAATTGCTTTTTTAAGACATCACGAGCATCCCATATATATTGAATGCCCGAAAATGCAGTGAGTGCTACACAGATGTACATAAACGCATTACCAATCGGCACTAATAATCTAGCAGGATTTGAATAAATTTGTGTCACATTGGTGAAGATATTATGCTCCTCAATTTCAAAGCCAATTACACCATATCCCGCAAACACCCATAACAAGAGCAACGCACCTAAACTCACCATCGTAATCATGGTTTTAACTTTGCCCGAAGCCCTCGCTGGAATCACAAGTTTTTCTTCACTCTCAACTGCGATTAGTCGAACAGCACCCACCACAAAATCTCGTGCTAAAATCGCAATGACGCTCCAACCATTAAACCAGCCTAGTTCCACCATACAAAGCATCGCCGCCATGACTAAAATTTTGTCAGCAATCGGGTCCAAAAATTGTCCCAATGGTGTGACTAACATTCGAGTTCGTGCGATATAACCATCCAACCAATCGGTAATCGATGCAATCACAAAAACAATCAACGCCCACAAAAGGTTATGCGGTATAGAGTCGTTCATCATAAAAACCACAAACGGCGGGAGCATGAGGATACGCAAAATAGTCAACTTATTAGCGAGGTTCACTTGCCATACGCCTTTGAAGAACCCTACAAAACCTCCTCCAAACGCCACGATTTTTTGTAAGATTGTAGCAGGCTTCGATTTAGGTGAAGATTTTGTTTTAGACTTTAATTTCGATTTAGCACTCATTTATTAATCACCACCCCGATTAGGTTGTTGTCAACCACGTCAATAATTTGTACTGTAACAAATTCCCCTATTGTAAGCACTGAATCACCAGCAGTAAAATACACCATGCCATCGATTTCTGGTGCGTGCATATAAGTTCGCCCAAAGTACATAATTATTTGATTTTGATTTTCAACGTCTGATTGCTCATCAAACGTCAGATATTTATCTGCACCTTCGCATACAACTTCAAACTCTTCCCCTATTAACTTTGTCGACCAATCACTTACACGAAACTCCTGCTGTTCAACTATGATTTCACAGCGACGAATGCGTTCGTTTTCGTCGATTTGGTCTGGCATTTCAGCGGCTTTTGTGCCTTCTTCTTCTGAGTATGCAAACGCCCCCAAGTGCTCAAACTTAACCTCATGTGCAAACTCTGCTAATTCCTCAAACTGTTCAGGAGTTTCACTGGGGAAGCCAGTAATCAAAGTCGAACGTAAGACGATTTCTGGAATTTCTTGTCGCAACTTACCTAATAGTTTCAAAAGTTCAGATTTCGTCATCTGCCTATTCATAGATTTTAAGATTTCATCGTTACAATGTTGAATTGGTAAGTCTAAGTATTTTAGAATTTTATCTTCCTCTTTGATTGTCTGAATAAGTTCATCACTAATCCTCTGTGGATAACAGTATAACAGACGAATCCATTTTAATTTGTCGATTCCTGCAAGGTTTTTCAAAAGTTTAGGAAGTTTTTTATAAGCAGTAACATCTTGTGCGACAAGAATTAACTCACGCACTCCTTTTTCGACTAAAGCTGTAGCTTCTTCTACAATCGCCGACATCTCTCTTTCGCGATACCCTCCACGAAAAAGAGGTATTGCACAATAAGAACAGCGATTGTCACACCCATCAGAAATCCGCAAATAAGCATAGTGAGGCAGTGTAGAAAGCATACGCTCACCTTCCATGTTATGCTCACCATCAAAAGCAAAATGCTTATGCTCTGGGGGATTGTTAGCGGTAGAATTAGAAGTCACACCCATCACGCTCTCAATCGAACTGACTATATCATCATTAGCTCCAAGACCGATAATACCGTCAACTTCGGGCAATTCATCGGCAAGTTCTTTTTGATACCGTTGTGCCATACAACCAGTCAAAATAATCTTTTTATTTATCCCATCTGCTTTGCGTGCGGCGGCTTCTAAAATTTCTTCAATTGCTTCTTCTTTAGCTGATTTGATAAAACAGCAAGTATTTATAATCACAACATCAGCTTCACCTGGTTCAACGACTAATTTATAGCCAGCTTTTGCGATTTTATCAAGCATAAGTTCAGCGTCAACCTGATTTTTCGGGCAACCAAGCGACACAATTGCAACAGTAGTAACGTTTATGTTCATAATTCATCAGGCGAGAATTCTTCAAAACTCTCTTCTCCTTCAATCAATACTGCATTTTTTGTTGATTTAGTAGCTGTTATTTTTGTCGATTTTGCAGCTGATTTTGCTGGTTTTGCAGGAGTTTCGGCAACCGCAACAGGCGACTCTGCCGATTCTGTTGCAGTAGCAGTTTTAGCAATTTCGTCTGGCGATTCCTCCATAAGTTCCGCCACTTCTGCGGACATCTCTCTGATTTTCACTTCGATTTCATCCATCAAGTCAGCGTTTTCGAGTAAATATTTTTTTGCATTTTCGCGCCCTTGACCTAATCGCATATCGCCGTAATAATACCACGCACCAGACTTTTTGCCGATATTCAAATCCACCGCTAGATCAAGAATTTCACCTACTTTTGAAATACCTTGACCGTATACCATGTCAAATTCACAACCTTTGAAAGGCGGTGCGACTTTGTTTTTTACGACTTTACATTTAGTTCGAACTCCAATTTGTTCTGACCCGTCCATAATCTTTTCGCTTGTTTTGCTGACCTGAATCCTCACCGACGCATAAAACTTTAACGCTCTACCACCAGGTGTGGTTTCAGGATTACCATAACCGCCGATTTTTTCACGAACTTGGTTGATAAAAATCGCAACCGTTCCAGTTTTAGAAATAAGGCTGGTTAGCTTTCGCATAGCAGCAGACATAAGTCGTGCTTGTTGACCAACATGGCTATCCCCCATCTCACCTTCGATTTCGGCACGTGTAACCATCGCCGCAACCGAGTCAAGAACCAGTACATCAATCGCACCAGAGCGAACTAACCGCTCCATAATTTCGAGTGCTTGTTCTCCAGTATCAGGTTGCGAAACAATCAGCTCGTCCACATTTACGCCGAGTTTTTTTGCATAAACAGGGTCGAGTGCGTGTTCAACGTCAACAAACGCCGCAGTCCCACCGTTTTTTTGAGCTTCGGCAATTGCGTGTAAAGAAACAGTCGTTTTACCGCCCGATTCATGACCAAAAATTTCAATAATTCTACCTTTCGGGAGACCGCCTATACCGAGAGCTAAGTCTAAGTTCAGAGAACCAGTCGGGGTGGATTCTATGTTTTTGCGATTTTTTTCATTCATGAACATGACGGCACCTTCACCAAAATCTTTTTCGATTTGTGCCATCGCTGATTCTAATGCTTTTTTACGTTCGTCACCAACCGCTTTTGTCGGGGCTAATTTTTGTGCTTTTGATTTAGGCATATCGTTTACTCTTTTCTTTTGAATTTAATGACTTCCTCGAAATCTAACTAACGAAGAGATTTGATTTTATTTAATTCCAGTATAACACGAATTTTACAATATGTCAAGAAACCCTCCGAAATTTATTCGGAGGGTTGTTGTTTTGTGCATACTGGGGCTGTTGATAATTTGCGATAAATTTTTGTATTATGATTGTGTAATATACTATATTATAGCACAATTTGTCGAAATAATCAAATTTAATATTACAAACATTACAATATTTCCGCAACAGAGATTACCTATTCACTATCACTATCAACTAGCTCAAGAATAGCCATTTCCGCAGCGTCACCACGACGTGGACCGATTCTTATAATTCTGGTGTATCCACCGTTGCGCTCAGAGTAACGAGGTGCGATTTCGTCGAAGAGTTTTTTAGAAACATCTTCTTTAGTAATCACAGAGAAGACTTTTCTTTTAGCGTGTAAACTATCTGCACCTGATTTAGACACAGCATCTTTACCCATCGTAATCACTTTTTCAGCAACACTACGAACTTCTTTCGCCCGTGTGACAGTCGTTTCGATTCTTTCGTTTTCCAACAAATGCGTTACCATACCACGGAGCATAGATTTTCTATGTGCGGTAGGTCTACCAAGTTTTCTCATAGCCATAACGTGTTCTCCTTACTAAGTTCGCCTTGTTTTGGGCGAAACGAATCTATAGCGAATTAACATTTTAATATTATAATAGTATTACTTTCGCTACTATGAAAGTACATAATCAAAATCAATTGCTTTTGATTGGTTCTTGCCAAAAATCAAATTTAGTTGAATTTTAATCATCAGATGGCGAAAAATCTAACTCGAGCGATGCTAATTTTTCACACACCTCATCGAAAGATTTTTTACCTAAGTTACGAACTTTCATCATCTCATCTTGAGATTTGCTAATCAAGTCATTTACAGTATCAACACCTGCACGTTTAAGACAGTTGAACGACCTGACCGAAAGGTCTAAATCTTCGATTGTCATTTCAAGAATTTTATCTTTGCTCTTGTCTTCTTTTTCACTCATCAATTCATGATGCCCTGCTATGCCCGACAACCCTACGAACATCATAAGGTGTTCACACAAAAGTTTTGCAGCGTAAGACAACGCCTCTTTTGCAGTAATCGTACCGTCAGTCCACACTTCAATAATCAGCTTATCAAAATCAGTTCTCTGTCCAACACGCGTGTTTTCGACAGAATAATTGACTTTCAATACTGGCGTGTAGATACTATCGACTGCAAGCACGCCGATTATCGGTTGTAATTGTAATTTATTTTTTTCCGCACTGGCATATCCACGGCCCGTATCGAACGTGAGTTCCATAAACAGCCTTCCACCAGGCTCAATTGATGCTATGTGGATGTTAGGGTCAACAATTTCAAGTTCTGAATCGCCTTTGATATCACCCGCAGTTACTTTACACTCGCCCTCCGCTTCTATGAAGACAGTTTTAGGAGTGTCACAGTGCATTTTCGCCAAAATCCCCTTGACATTTAGAATCAGTTCAGTAACATCTTCTTTAACACCAGGAATCGTTGAAAATTCATGTTTTACACCGTCGATTTTAATTGATGTCACTGCCACACCTGGCAGCGATGAAAGCAAAACCCTTCTCAAACTATTACCAATGGTATTACCAAAACCACACTCAAGCGGTTCAAGACAAAACATACCATAAGTTCCATCAGGTTTTACTTTTATCATTTCAATTTCGGACTTTTCGATTTTTTCTAACATTCATACCCTCCGAAATACGTTAGCAATGTTCGATAATGTTCGGTAACACCACAGGGCAAAGCTCTCGACGAGCAGGCTTTGCCTGCTTGACAGAGCTACCCCCTGCCCCCTCTCGCTTCGCACGTGAGAACCGACGCAGAACACGTCGGGGTATTACACCCGAACTTTCTAATAAGCAAGGTAAGCCCCCTGCACCCTCCCGCACTTCGCACGAGAGAATTTCGCCACAACGATGGACGAGCATTCACAATCGAACTTTCAATGTTCGCACTGATTATTTCGAGTACAACTCTATAACCAGATTTTCTTGAATTTCAAAATCAAGTTCTTCACGGAGTGGTTTGCGTGTAACAGTTGCTGAACGTGCATCACGATTTACATCAAGCCATTCAGGTGCCACTCTACCATGTGTGAGTTCGATTATTTGTTCAAACTTAGAGCTTTTTTTACTCTTATCGCAAAGTGCAACAACGTCACCCGGTTTTACCCTGTAAGAAGGAATATCAACACGTTTGCCATTCACCATAAAGTGACCATGACCTACAAGTTGACGTGCCTCACGACGAGTAATCGCCATATTCATACGATAAACCACGTTATCAAGCCTTGATTCAAGCAAAGTGATTAGATTTTCACCAGTAACGCCTTCTTCTTTAATCGCAATTTCGTAATAACGATAGAAAGGTTTTTCTAAAACACCGTATATAAATTTCAGCTTTTGCTTTTCTTTCATTTGCAAGCCGTATTCTGAAATCTTTCTGCGCGAGCTACCAGCCCCGAACCTGCGACGCGTTTCTTTCTTTTGCGTGTAACCCAGTACCGCTGGGCTGATTCCAAGCGATTTACACTTTTTGGAAATCGGTTCTCTGTAAACTGCCATTTCTACCTCTTCTCCTTTTAATAACAATATCGGATTTCCTGCGGCAATGTCCTACAGCGAAGCATAGCTCCGCTTACGGACATCTTGTTTAGCTTTCCTAACGTCAGGCACAAAAAGCTCTGCAAAGCCGACCTTTGTTATACCCTTGTTTGGCTTTCCAGCCACGATTTTTGCATAATTCTAACCAATTCACACAAACTTCTATGTTTTTTGTGTTTTGCAAAAATTCTGCATTTCCGACTTCAGGAAGACACCCCTGAATATATGCTTATGCGAGCAAGGCTCACTTTACGCCATATTGTTCCAAATATTCACGCATTTTCGCTGAATATTCATTCTCGCCTTTACTTTCAAGATATCCTATTATATCCGCTGCCGTTGCAATCGAATACACTGGAATACCATACTCCTGCGTGATTTGCTGAGTAGCACTTAAAATCCCAGTGCTTTTACCTTCATCAGACATTGTCCCATTGTTTGGCTTTTCCATTCTATCGATTGAAATGTACAAAGCAACAACCTCTACATCAGCGGTCTGCTTAAACAAATCCAGCGTTTCACGAATCGACGTTCCAGCAGTAGTGACATCTTCGATAATCGCAATTCTATCTCCATCTTTAGGGACATATCCGAGAATCGATTTACCATCACCGTGGTCTTTAGCCTCCTTGCGGTTAAACGACACCCCGATTTCTGGCTCAAGGTTAGTAGAAGCGAGTACCGCCAACGGAATCCCTTTATACGCAGGACCGTACAGTACATCAAATTCCACTCCCGAATCTTCAATCAAGACACCATAAAATTCACCCAGTCTCAAAAGTTGATGATTAGTTTTATACTCACCAGTATTGACAAAATAAGGAGATTTACGCCCACTCTTCAGAGTAAAATCACCAAAAAGCAACGCACCGCAATCTTGCATGAATTTCAAAAATTCTTTTTTCATACACAACCTAATCTTCTGATAATCTGCTGTTTTTTGACCTATACTCTCCTACGTTTAGGAGGTCTGCATCCGTTATGAGGAATAGGCGTTACATCTTTAATCAAACGAACCTCCAAACCAGCAGTCTGCAAAGCACGAATTGCCGCCTCTCTTCCAGAACCAGGACCTTTCACATAAACTTCAACTGTTTTAAGACCATGTTCAACCGCCGCCTTAGCAGCAGTTTCCGCAGCAGAAGAAGCCGCAAAAGGAGTAGATTTTCTTGAACCCCTAAACCCTAACCCACCAGCAGATGCCCATGAAAGAGCATTACCGTGTAAATCGGTAATAGTCACAATCGTGTTGTTAAACGTTGATTGAATATGTGCAGAACCATTCTCGATATTCTTGCGTTCGCGACGTCTGCGGACGCCTACTTTTTTTCCGCCTTTTTTAGCTACAGCCATTTTCACACCTCTAAATCAAATTCACACTGGGACACGAACTTCAAAGCTTCGCAACCCTAACGATTATTATTTTAGGCTATTTTAAGAGCCTATTACTTCTTCTTGTTAGCAATAGTTTTTCTTGGACCTTTACGAGTACGAGCATTAGTTTTAGTTCTTTGACCACGTACTGGCAACCCTTTGCGGTGGCGGATTCCACGGTAACAATTGATTTCGATTAACCGCTTTATGTTGAGTGCGGTTTCACGCCTAAGGTCACCTTCCACCAAATATCCGTTAGCATCAATCACTTCACGGATTTTTGCTTCTTCAGCATCGGTAAGGTCTTTTACACGCGTGTCGGGATTGATTCCCGCTGCCGCCAAAATATCGTTTGAAGTTTTTCTACCAATTCCGAAAACATACGTAAGCCCGATTTCTACCCGTTTAGCTTTCGGTAAATCCACACCGGCAATTCTCGCCATGACAATCCTCCTAAAATTCCGCCCATTGACGGTTTTAACGAATTTTTACGAGCCTATACTAATAGCTCTTTTATTATTTCTTCATTATCCCTGTCTTTGTTTGTGTTTAGGCTCTTTACAGATTACCATAACACGACCATGTCTTTTAATGATTTTGCACTTATCGCACATTGGTTTTACTGATGGTTTAACTTTCATGATTTCCACCTCTTCTCAAAATTTCCGATTAGCAACTCTATTTACAAAACGTATTCTAAAATACGCCCCTACACATCTCTATTTTAGATTTAGTTCGCCCAATTCACCCGCAATATCTACTCTTTACTTAGCACGCCAAGTGATTCTACCTTTAGTCAAGTCATACGGCGACATTTCGACTGTGACTTTGTCTCCCGGTAAAATGCGAATATAATTCATTCTAAGCCTTCCGCTTACATGAGCCAAAATCTTATGACCGTTAGAAAGTTCCACTCTAAACGTAGCGTTCGGCAACGCTTCGGATATAACACCTTCTACTTCAATTACATCATCTTTAGCCATAAAATTACTCCTCTAACATATTTCATTGCCCATTTTCACCCTCGTTTTTAGAGCCATCTCCAAAATTATAATTCCACAAAGCTTTTCGTAAACACTTATCAGTATAATACTCAAGTTCTACAAATTTACGGGTGATTTTAACGTGTTTTATATTTTTGCGTTTCGGATTTTCGAGCTTTCGTCGTCTACCGTCCGCAATATATACAAATTCTTTATCTTTTAAGTCTTTCCCAGATTCTCGCTTGACTATGATGTACCAACTACCCTTATCATGTCCAGAAAAGCTGATTGCGAGCGTAAACTTTAGTTCCTTTTCCATACCACGCCCTCAAACCAGTTTTGTCATGACCAATGGTTCGTCTTTGGTAATCAAGATTGTATGCTCAAAATGGGCTGTCAAATTGCCATTACCTTCTACCACGGTCCATTTATCACGCATAACTTTTGTTTTCTTTGTAGACTCACACACCATAGGTTCAATCGCAATCGTCATACCAGGAGTAAGCCTTGGTCCCCTACCTGGTTTCCCGAAATTAGAAACGTTCGGGTCTTCATGCAAATCTCTACCCACACCATGACCGAAATAGTCTTCAGGAATAAAGTATCCTGCACCCTCGAGAGTTTGCTGAATTGCGTTAGATATATCGCCGACTCGATTACCTGAAACGCATTGAACAATCGCATTCTGCAAAGATTGTTCACACGTTCTAACAAGCTTAATTGCCTCTTTAGAACAGGCTTCTTCGCCTCCGCAATAAAATGTCATAGCATTATCGCCGTGATAACCATCTTTGTTAGCACCCACGTCAATCGACACAATGTCGCCCTTGCACAACGTGCGTTTTCTTGCAGGGATACCGTGTATTAACTCATCGTTAATCGAAATGCAGGCATTCCCTGGGAAACCATACAATCCTCGAAAAGATGCTTTTGCTCCTCGGTTTTTTATAAACTCGCCTATTGCACGATTGATTTCCCACGTGGTGACTCCTGGTTTAACCATCTCGCCAGCGTGTTTTAGAGCCAACGCCGAAATTTCAGCTGATTTTCGCATAATCGTAATTTCACGTGGAGTTTTGATTATGATTTTTGTGCCAGAGCTTCTCCGCGGAAAACCATACATCACATCAATTCCTTATTTTTCAGCATTAGTTCTCCCGTGGAGGTTTGTCTATTGAATACCAATCGCTTCAAAAGTAAGCCTTTTTGTGTCAGCGATTTCAATTTGCCCCTCAACTGTTTTGAGCTTTCCGAGCTTCGCATAAAAATCACGAAGCGGTGCAGTTTTTTCATGATAAACTTTAAGCCTATCAAGCACTGTTTCTGGTTTATCGTCCGCTCTTTGAATGGCGTTACCATCACATGAATCACACTTGGATTCTACTTTAGTAGGTTTGTATTCAATGTGATAAGAAGCTCCACATTTATCGCAAACACGTCTCCCGCCCATACGACCACAAATTCTTTCATCTGGAACGTCAATTTCGACAACCAAGTCGATTTTTACTCCCATTTCTTCGAGAGCTTTTGCTTGCTCAACCGTTCTCGGGAAACCGTCAAGAATGAACCCGTTCTTAGCATCTGGTTGTGCGATTCTATCTTTTAGAATTCCGATTACAACCTCATCTGGGACTAAATCGCCAGCGTCCATAAATTTCTTTGCAGCAAGCCCAGCCTCAGTCTGATTCTTAACAGCGTCACGGAGAATGTTCCCAGTAGACACAGGTAAGATGTTCATTTTTTCGCTCACAAATTCCGCTTGAGTTCCTTTACCAGAACCAGGAGCACCTAAGAAAATTAGATTCATTATAACACCTCATAAACAAAAAACTTGTCGAAACATAAGAAACGTTTCAAAAAAATCGAATTACCTTCCATTAAGCAATGGCATAAAACCACGATAATTGTCAATTAGCAATCAGACCAGCACGACTTTTGCTTTGCAAGTCGAGCAAGCAAACTTGAAAGTATTGCTATTCCAAGAAACCTTTATGATGACGCATCATCATTTGTGATTCAAGCGTTCTAATTGTTTCAAGCGCAACACCAACTACAATTAGTACAGTAGTTCCGCCGAGCGATAGACCAACAATTCCTTGTCCGCCACCAGCACCTGCGTATCTTGTGATATTCGTAAACGCAATCGGAAAAATCGCAACTATACCGAGGAAAATCGCACCGATAAACGTAACTTTCGATAACGAGTTGTGGATAAAGTCAGAAGTCGGCTTGCCTGGTCTATACCCCGGAATTGCACCATTATTCTTCTTGAGGTTATTCGCAATTTCAACTGGGTTATACTGTACCGCAACATAGAAGTAATTAAACCCAATAATCAAGAGGAAATAGAAGAACGCATAAATCCAACTTGTAGAGTTAAACACTTCAAAGAATCTACGCCAAAACCCAGTAGCCGTTTGGTGGTTGATACCGAAAAAGTGTAAAATCGTTTGCGGAAGTGTCATAATCGACATCGCAAAGATAATCGGCATTACACCAGACATTGCAACTTTAATAGGGATATGTGAGCTTTGCCCACCGTACATTTTTCGCCCAACTTGACGTTTTGCATATTGAACCGGAATCCGTCTTTCGGCGTTAGTCATGTGAACTACAAATCCTATCATCACGACATAAATTGCCAAAATCAACGGTACAAATACTACATCTTGCCAACCACGTGCTGCCGTTACTTGTCTCACCAATCCGATTATTTCACCTGGAATTCCAGACATAATTCCTGCAAAAAGAACCATTGAAATTCCGTTACCGATTCCTTTGTCAGTGATTTGTTCTCCGAGCCAAATAATCAAAGATGCACCAGCAGTAAAACAACCAATGATTACAATCATCTCAATGAAACCATAGAACCCACCACCCGCTGCGTGAGTTAATGCGTACGGAACTGTTCCAACTGCAACACCATCTTCATAAACTGGAATATTTCTCATGTTAGCCAAGACAAAATAGAATGCCGTTGCTTGGAAAAGCCCGATTCCGAGTGCCAATAATTTTATTATTTTGTTGATTTTCTTCTGTCCTTCTTCGCCCTCTTTTTGCATTCGTTCAAGAGCGGGAATTGCCACTGTGAGTAGTTGCATTATAATCGAAGCGTTAATATACGGCGTAATGCTCATCGCAAAAAGCGTTCCTCGTCCTAATCCACCACCCGTAATTATATCGAAAGTTTGAAATAACGTACCATCACCACCGAGCAATGCCCCCATCGCCCCAGGTGTTATAAACGGTACGAATATATGCGAACCTAAACGGAAAATTATAATAATGAAGATTGTAAAAAGCATTTTTTTACGCAAATCAGCAATTTTCCATGCGTTAATGAATACACCCATCTATGAGTATCCTTTCATATCGTCAAAAATCGAAACATTAATCAAACTCTAGTTACACAAAACACACAAAAGTTTTTACGTAATTTCGATTACCCTCTCTTAGCCAAGAAAGCCTCTTTTTCAGCTTTACGTCTTCTCGCACTTTCATTGTTCGGGAAGAATTTCTCTGGTTTAGGAAGTTCTTCAATAGCACCACCCGCAGCTTCAATTTTTTGCTTAGCTGACTCAGAAACCTTACTTACTTTTACAGTGAGATTTTTGGTGAGTTCTCCCATACCAAGGATTTTTACCCCATCAAGCGTCTTTTTCAGAAGACCGCACGCAATGAGAGAAGCCTCATCAACAACCGAACCTGCTTCAAAACGTTTTTCTAAATCTCGAACGTTTACTACAGCATAAACAGTTTCAAAAACTTTGTTGTTAAACCCTCTTTTAGGCATACGACGTGCTAGTGATGTTTGACCACCTTCAAACCCAGGTCTAACACCGCCACCAGAACGTGCCCATTGACCTTTGTGACCTTTGCCAGACGTTTGTCCCCACCCCGAGCCGTGACCACGCCCTATGCGTTTGGTTTGTCTATTTGAGCCATTTGCAGGCGATAATTCATGCAATTTCATTTGTTTTTCCTCACATTCTCTTATTTTTACAAGAGCATCAGCAAAAAGACTTAAGAAACCTCAATCAAGTAAGAAATTTCTTTGATTTTGCCGTTAGTTGCCGCATTGTCTGGCTGTTCAGCAATGTCACCAATTTTTTTTAGTCCTAAAGATTGTGCAGTAGCGATATGAGAATCTTTACGCCCAATCAAAGATTTTACGAGTTTTATTTTTTTCATTACATTAGACCTCCTCGGAAACTAACACGCGGTGGTTCTTTGACAGAATTTCCGTCATGCTTCATTAAATTTTCTTGCTTGGCACAAAACCAACGGCAGAATTTAGACAAAAATCAGCCGAAACTTACCCAGAATTTAGTGTACAACAACACCTACTTAGCAACAGCCGCCACTTGCGGTTTTGCTACAGTCAAGATTTGTTTGGCAGTTTTTCCTCTAAGAGCCGCAACTTCATCTGCATTTCTCATTGCGAGAAGTCCCTGCAGAGTAGCCCTAACAACATTACAAGGGTTATTTGAACGTAGAGATTTTGTACGAATGTTACGAATTCCCGCAACCTCAACCACTGCACGAACCGGCCCACCAGCAATTACACCAGTACCTTCTGGTGCTGGTTTTAATAGAACCGCTCCTGCACCATATTTACCCACATATTCATGAGGAATAGTACTGTCTTTTAGAGTGATTTTCACCAAATTCTTTTTTGCATCTTCAATGGCTTTGCGAATTGCATCAGGAACCTCGTTCGATTTTCCCATGCCAAACCCTACAACGCCATTGCCATCTCCGACAACTACGAGTGCGGAAATTTTCATAATTCTTCCGCCCTTAACTGTCTTAGATACACGTTTGATATTTACAACTTTTTCAGTTAGCGTGTAATCCGCTGCGTTTAATAAAGCCATTCTCAGACCATACCTTTCTGCCACCCCAAAAGCGACACGAAAATTAGATTGTTTTCAATGATAGAAGCCCCCACGTCACGTTTGGGAAACATCATTCTATGGTAGCAGAGCCACCTTGTCCCACTCAATGTTCGGTAACACCGCAGGGCAAGCCCTGCACCCCTCTCGCTTCGCTCGAGAGAACCGACGCAGAGTGCATCGGTGTATTCACCCGAACTTGTCAATAAAGGGTTGTTCCTAACTAAAAGCTAGTGTTTAGAACTAGAACTTCAAGCCACCCTCGCGTGCACCTTCAGCTAACGCCGCAACTCTTCCGTGGTATACGTAACCCGAACGGTCGAATACTATTTCAGAGATTCCAGCTTTTTTACTTCTTTCGGCAATTGCTAATCCGATTTTTTTCGCCGCATCTACGTTTCCACCGTATTCGCTAAAGTCTTTTTCAGTCGTTGAAGCCGCACACAAAGTAGCTCCACAAGTATCGTCAATCAGCATAGCGTATATATGATTCGCAGAACGGAACACGTTCAAACGAGGGCGTTCAGCGGTTCCACTAATTTTTCCTCTAACGCGTCTATGTCTACGGAGTCTTCCGATATTTTTATCAACCTGCTTAATCATAGCAAATTCTCCCTATAATTACGAATAAAAACGCCTTGTTTTTTTCGATTATTGCTTACTTTTTACCTTTAGCAGCCTTACCCTCTTTACGTTTGACGTATTCGCCTACGTATCTCACGCCTTTACCTTTGTAAGGTTCAGGAGGGCGAATTTTTCTAACTTCCGCCGCAAATTGTCCAACTTTTTGGTTGTCAATTCCGTGAATGATAATACTGTTAGGGTTTGGAGCTTCGATGCTCACATCTGCGGTCGGTTTAACGATTACTGGATGCGAAAATCCCAGAGTCAAATCAAGGTCTTTACCTTTCATTTGACAACGATAACCTACACCTTGGATTTCAAGTTCTTTCTTAAATCCTTCGGTAACGCCAACAACCATATTGTTTAGAAGCGTTCTCGTAAGCCCATGAAGCGAACGGTCAGACTTAGCATCAGTTTCGCGCGTTACCGTTACCACCCCGCCGTCGAGTGCAATTTTCATTGACGGTCTAAACTCTTTGGTGAGCGTGCCTTTAGGCCCTTTCACTGTTACAGAACAACCATCTATTTTCACATCTACCCCCGCTGGAACGGTGATAGGCATTTTACCAATCCGTGACATATCACATACTCCTTTTTCCAGACTAAATCAGAAATGAACTCTATAATTTAGCTCTCCATTTCGATTTTTGCTCATTTGGTCTTACAAATTTGATGTAGATTCTACAAATTCACAAAATCACCAAACGAACGCCAAAACTTCACCGCCGACATTTTCGGCGCGAGCTTTTCGGTCAGTCATAATCCCTTTCGAGGTAGACACAATCGCAATCCCGAGACCTTTCATGACTTTTGGCATTTCTTTTGCGTTAGAATAAATTCGCAACCCTGGCTTAGAAACTCTACGCAATCCAGTGATTACTTGTTTTCTGCCATCGGCGTATTTTAAGGTGATTCTAATCACACCTTGTTTGTTATCATCAATCACTCTAAAATTTTTGATATAACCCTCATCTTGTAAAATTTGAGCAATTTGTTTTTTTTCATTAGAACGCGGAACGTCAACCGTAGGGTGTTTTGCTGAACTTGCATTACGAATTCTTGTCAGCATATCCGCAATTGTATCGGTAACTTGCATTATTATTCCTCCACACATATACCACATAATAGTAGCGATTAGTTGTTAGCGGTTAGTGCTTCCACTACCACGATGCTTTCTTTACTCCAGGGATTTGCCCTTTATATGCCAATTCTCTGAAGCAAATTCTACAAATGCCGAATTTGCGCAAATACGCATGCGGCCTTCCGCAGAGTTTACATCTGTTGTATGCTCTTGTCGAAGCTTTTGGTTTGCCTAATTCTTTCGCAACAGCTGCACGTTGTTGTTTAACAACCATAGATTTCTTAGCCATTTCAGTAAATCTCCTCACCCGGAACCGAGTCGGCACTATTAGCCCGCCCGTTACCCAGAAATTCTTGTTCTTGCTTAAAGCTAAAGTTAAAACTTAAATAAACTTCAAAGTTTCGACTTGTTTTGATTTTATGCTATATATCAAACGCTCATTTTCACTTAGCGAAAGGTGCCCCCATCAAAGTTAGCAGTTCTTTCGATTCTTCATCAGTTTTTGCGGTAGTAACAAAATTTATGTCCATACCACGAATAGTGTCGATTTTATCATACTCTATTTCAGGGAAAATCAACTGTTCTTTGATACCTACAGAGTAATTTCCACGTCCATCAAATGAGTTAGGGTTGATTCCTCTAAAGTCTCTTAATCGTGGCAACGCAACATTAAAGAATCTATCGAGGAATTCATACATAATATTTCCTCTCAAGGTTAATTTAACGCCAATTACATTACCTTCACGCAACTTAAAATTAGCAACAGACTTTTTCGCTTTACAAACAACTGGTTGTTGACCAGTAATCGATTTTAAGTCAGTCATAATGCTTTCAACGATTTTAGGGTTGTCTTTAGCTTCGCCACAAGCCACGTTGATTGTGATTTTATCGACTTTAGGAACTTCCATCACACTTTTGTAACTGAACTTTTTAAATAGTTCAGGAAGCACTTTTTCTTTATAATAAGTCTTCATTCTTGCCATTGTAATTTCTCCTTCTTGGACGCAGAAGTTTTTTCTAACAATTTGAAGATTCAGCGTTTTGGCTAAAACTGCATTCAAAAAAACGCACCGTTAATCCATCAAATCTGCTGACTTCTACGACTCCATCAACTCCGCAAACAGGGAGCATTACGCCAACCACACACGCCTAAATAATTGCGAACTCTTACGACAATTCAGCATCGCATTTTCTACAAATGCGGACTTTTTTTGTTTCGCCTTTTACTTCTTTGAAAGCATGACCAACCCTTGTAGGTTTATCGCATTTCGGACACACAAGCTGAACTTTGCAAGCGTAAATCGGCGCTTCCGCTTCAACAATTCCGCCGAGTTCGCCTTGTCTACGAGGTTTTACGTGTTTTTTGACTTTGTTGATTCCTTCAACGATTACTTTGCCTTCTTTTGGGCTAACTCCGACAATTTTACCAGTTTTACGAACACCAGGTTTTGAAAACTTGTCTTTATATTTACCCGTCCTAAGAATTACAGTATCGCCTTGTTTTACATGAAGTGTATTCATAATTAAAGCACCTCCGGAGCGAGAGAAAGAATTTTAACATATTCTTTTTCACGAAGTTCACGAGCCACAGAGCCGAAAATACGTGTTCCCCTCGGATTCTTATCTTCTCTAATAATAACTACTGCGTTTTCATCAAAGCGGATATACGTGCCATCAGCTCTTCCTACTCCAGATTTAGAACGCACAACCACACAACGCACAACTTCGCCTTTAGTAGCTGTTCCACCTGGATTTGCCTTTTTTACCGAAGCCACGATTACATCGCCAATATTAGCATATCTTTTACGAGTACCACCTAACACACGAATACACATCACTTCTTTGGCACCAGTGTTGTCAGCGACCTTCAATCTTGATTGCATCTGAATCATTTTTCTTCACCTTTTCCCCAGTTTTAGCTATCAATATAAAACCAAAACCTCTTTACTTCGCTCTTTCGAGAACCTTCACCAAACGCCATCTTTTTTCTTTTGAAAGCGGGCGCGTTTCCATGATTTCTACTTTGTCGCCGATGTTGCAGGTGTTTTCCTCATCGTGTGCCTTAAACTTGAATGTGCGTTTCACGATTTTTTTGTACATCGGGTGACGGATGTTTTCAATAATTTCAACAACAATGGTTTTATCCATTTTGTTGCTTGAAACTTTACCTATTCTGGTTTTACGCAAGTTTCTCTCAACGTTTTTTACATTTGTAGTAGCTACACTCATCTTTTACTCTCCGCCCCCTAACTGCTTACAGCATTCAACGCTTCTAATTCACGTTCACGTTGGATTGTTTTTACGACTGCGATTTGCCTTTTCACCGTTTTAATTCTCATCGGATTTTCGAGTTGATTTACCGCAAGTTGAAAACGAAGATTAAAAAGCTCCTGCTTTAAGTCGATGATTTTTTTGTTGAGTTCAGATTCTGTAAGGTCTCTAAATTCTTTTACGTTTTTCATATTAGCCGACCTCCGTTTCGTTTTCCTCTGGTTTTTCACGTATAACAAACTTACATTTCACTGGAAGTTTGTGCATAGCTAGACGCATAGCTTCCCGTGCAGTTTCTTCAGGGACACCAGCGATTTCAAACATCACTCTCCCTGGTTTAACAACCGCTACCCAGTATTCAGGCGAACCTTTACCAGAACCCATTCGAGTTTCCGCTGGTTTTTCGGTAACCGGTTTGTGCGGAAAAATCTTAATCCAAACTTTACCGCCACGTTTGATGTAACGTGTCATCGCAATACGTGCAGCCTCAATTTGATTTGAAGTAATCCATGCTGGTTCAAGCGTTTTCAATCCGAATTCACCATGACTTACCGTATTTCCGCGCAACGCTTTACCTTTCATGCGCCCACGATGTTGTCTTCTATATTTAACTCTTTTAGGAATAAGCATCTTTAGTTCCTCTTTCCTTTCACCGCCACGGACATATCGTCTGGACGGACTTAAGTCATTCGCTATTTTACACTTTTATTATCAAAACTTTTGATATCATCACTATCTTTTAGCGAAACATTGGATTATTCAGCACTCGTTTCTGCTGGAGCAGGAGCAGGTGCTTCAGTTGCAACCGGAGCAGCAGCTTCAGCCACTGGTGCAGGTTTAGGAGCAGGAGCATTTCTGATTCCGCCTTGAGGTCTCGGTCCAGTTGGACGGTCATCGCCAAAACGCCCGCCTCCTTGTCCGCCTCTACCGCCAAAACCACCTCTGCCAGCCCCACCAGGTCCACCCTGTCCATCACGTCTGAATGGTCTGTCACCACCAGCCGCACGCCCGCGTCTGTCATTTCTATCATTGCGTTCGCCTCTATTAGGATGCTCATCACGACGCTTGCGTGTTCTTTCAGCGATTTGACGTTGTTTAGCACCCGCTTCGCCTTTAAGAACCTCACCCTTATAAATCCATACTTTTACGCCGACAATTCCATAAGTTGTATGAGCTTCAGCGTGAGCATAATCAATATCAGCTCTCAACGTATGAAGAGGAATTGTACCTTCATGATAACTCTCAGAACGTGCAATTTCCGCACCTCCGAGCCTACCAGAGACCATAGTCTTGATTCCGTGAGCACCAGCATCCATCGTACGTTTAATGCACGATTTCATCGCACGCCTAAACGCCGTTCTCATCTCAAGTTGACGTGCAATGTCCTCCGCCACCAATTTTGCAGCGAGGTCGACCTCTTTCACTTCAACGATATTGAGATTGACTGGTTTGCCTTTGGTGATTTTCTCAACGTCAACTTTGATTCTATCGATTTCAGCACCTTTTTGACCGATTAACAAGCCTGGTCTAGCAGTGTGAATAAATATTTTGATTTTTGTAGCATCACGCTCAATTTCAATATTAGAAATACCAGGCTTCATCGGATAAGGCGACTTATCATTTGAATAAGTCTTTCCGAGGAGGTATTTACGAATGTTAAAATCTTCAACCAAAGTGTCTCCGAAGTCGCGCTTACCTGCGAACCAACGCGAATCCCAGTCTTTGATTACGCCAACTCTAAGTCCGTGTGGATTTACTTTTTGACCCATGACTATATTTTCTCCCTATCAATTAGCTTTCTGCAAATGTCACAACCTCAATCCGATTTCACTAGATTTTTGCCTTATCAGACTTCGGTTTATTTACCAACTATTTACTTTCAGCCTCTTTCAAAACCAAAGTAACGTGTGACGTTCTTTTGAAAATTCTATGTGCACGCCCGTGGTCCTTTGGTCTAATACGCTTGAGCGTCACACCAGCACCACAGTGACAAGATGCCACATAACAAGACGATATGTCCATATCGTGATTATTTTCAGCATTAGCCATAGCAGATTTTAATAACTTAAGCAAAGGCTCGCTCGCCGATTTTGGAGTATGCTTGAGTATAGCCATAGCTTCATAACAATTTTTGTTACGAATTAAGTCAAGCACAATCTTGACTTTTCGAGGCGAAATGCGAATAAATTTCAGTTCGGCTCTTGCTTCCATCGTTTCTACACCTATCCTATCTATTACTATCCTTAGTTCCCGCTTACACTACCAGCACACTTGTATTACTTTTTGGTAGTTTTACCAGCCGCATGACCTCTGTAAGTTCTTGTCGGAGCGAACTCTCCTAATTTATGCCCCACCATATCTTCAGTAACGTATACCGGGATATGTTTTCTTCCATCATGAACAGCAAAAGTATGCCCGATGAAATCAGGGAATATAGTACTCGACCTGCTCCATGTTTTGAGAACTTTCTTCTCTTGCTTTTCGTTCATAGCTTGAACCCTTTTCAAGAGAACCTCTTGCACGAAAGGCCCTTTTTTGACACTTCTACTCATAACAATCTCCTAAAAAAACTCTCAACAATGTTCGGCAACACCCGCAGGGCAAGCCCTACACTCCTCTCGCTACGTTCGAGAGAACCAACGCCGAGCGTTGAAGTATTGCACCCGAACTTTCAATAACCCTTATTTCTTGCCACGACGTTTCACGATAAATTTATCGGAACTCTTGTTAGCTTTACGGGTTTTGTAACCCAAAGTCGGTTTGCCCCACGGCGAAACTGGACCTGGTCTACCTACTGGCGATTTACCTTCACCACCACCGTGAGGGTGGTCACAAGGATTCATTACCGAACCACGAACTGTAGGCTTAACTCCCATATGACGTTTACGACCAGCTTTACCGTAGTTGACGTTTTGATGGTCAGGGTTAGACACAGCTCCGATTGTCGCCATACACACCTCTGGAACATTTCTAAGTTCACCACTTGGAAGCCTCAGTAAAGCCATCTTGTTCTCTTTCGCCATAAGCTGTGCAGAATTGCCCGCACTACGAACTAACTGCCCACCTTTGCCTGGTTGCATTTCCACGTTGTGAACTACCGTACCGAGCGGCATATCTTTAAGCTTCATCGCATTACCGATTTTGATGTCAGCATCTTTACCGTTTCTTAGAACGTGTCCAACTTCCAATTTATCAGGTGCGATTATATAGCGTTTTTCTCCATCTTCGTACTGCACTAAAGCGATAAACGACGTACGATTTGGGTCATATTCAAGCGTTAGAACTGTAGCGTTCATATCTAATTTGTTACGCTTAAAATCAATAGTTCTGTACTTTCTTCTGTTGCCGCCACCTTTGTGTCTTACAGTGATTTCACCACCAGCAGAACGCCCCGCATGTTTTTTTAGAGGTGTCAGCAAACTCTTTTCAGGCTTAACCTTAGAAAGGTGACTGTAATCAACAACCGACATTCCTCTTCTACCAGGAGTGGTCGGTTTATAAAATTTAATAGCCATAATAGACCTCTTTCCCAAAATTCCAGAATACTGCCATCAATAACCGTTTTATACCATTCCCTCGAAGAACTCAATCGTTTTTGAGCCTTCAGCTAAAGTGACAATCGCTTTTTTCCAGCTTGCAGTGTACCCACCACGATTTCGCCCTTGTCTTCTAAACTGACCACGAACATTCATCGTGTTTACTTTTTGAACTTTTACACCATCAAACAAAGACTCGACCGCTTTTTTGATTTCGATTTTATTAGAATCCTTAGCAACTTTGAAAGTGTACTTGCCAATCAAAAGATTATCATTCGCTTTTTCAGTGATTACTGGGCTGATGATAATGTCTTGTGGCAACTTCTGATTTAAATTAGTTTGAACATCTGCCATTATGAGTACACCTCCTCAATTTTCGCTACCGCATCTTTCACGACAATCAACTTGTCATGGTTCAAGATGTCATAAACACAAAGCGTGTTTACTTGAGTGGTTGTAATACCTGGGATGTTTGAAGCACTTTTGATGATTTTTGTGTTACCCTCATCAACACCGTCAAGCACCACAAGTGCTTTGCGAGCGACATTCAAATCTTTTAACATTTTTACAATCGTTTTTGTTTTGAACTCATTCATTTTAAGTCCATCAAGAACCAACATATCCGCTGCTTGTAACTTAACCGACAACGCCGATTTCAAAGCGATTCTACGAACCTTTTTGTTTAGCGAATATCTGTAATTGCGCGGTTTAGGTGCGTGAGCCACTCCACCAGTTCTCCAAATAGGGCTTCTCGACGAACCGTGTCTTGCACGACCAGTTCCTTTTTGTCTCCATGGCTTTTTACCACCACCACGAACTTCTGTTCTTGTAAGCGTTGATTGTGTTCCTTGTCTTTGGTTTGCAAGGTAATTCACCACCGCCGCGTGCATAAGTTGTTTGTTGGGTACAATTCCGAAAATTTCATCACTCACAGAAAGAGTAGAAGTTTCGTTCCCCGACATATCATAGACTTTAACATCTGCCATTGTATATCAACTCCTTAATTAATCTTTCCTGTGTAAGTTAAACTGCTTTGACTGCATCAGTCAAATAAACATATCCATTGTTCGGACCCGGAACCGCACCTTTAATTGCGATGAGGTTATGTTCCACATCAATTTTTACAACAGTCAAATTCTGAACCGTAATTCTATCTGTTCCCATATGCCCTGGCATTTTCTTGCCCTTGAAAATCCTCGACGGACTTGAACAAGCGCCCATTGAACCAGCGTGTCTGTGTACTGGACCCGAACCATGAGTTTCTTTGATTCTCGATTGACCATGACGCTTAATCGTACCTTGAAACCCCTTACCCTTGCTTATTCCGCAAACGTCAATTACATCACCCTTTTTAAACGTATCAGCCTTAAAAATGTCACCGACATTTACGCTTTCGCAATCTTCGAGCTTGAACTCTTTGAGCCTGCGTTTGAAAGGAACATCATTTTTATTAAAATGCCCTTGTCTTGGTTTGTTTACCAGTCTTGAAGGGTCTTTACCAGTGTAATCACCAAACCCTAACTGAATTGCGTTATATCCGTCATTCTCAAGCGTTTTCTTTTGAACGACCACACACGGCCCCGCCTCGATTACCGTTACTGGAATCGCTTTCCCATCCTCAAAAACCTGCGTCATGCCGATTTTCTTTCCTATTAAACCTTTTTTCATTTTTCTTCTCCAATCATTGGTTGATGCCAAGCACCAACGTAATCGTAATGACAATTATTTTAATTTATAAACTTTTGCATCTTCGTTAAAACTCCATTGAAATTTCAACGCCCGCTGGCAAGTCAAGACCTTGCAATGCTTCTACCGTTTTATTAGTAGGGCGGATTACATCAATCAAGCGTTTATGAGTTTTAAGCTCGAACTGTTCGCGACTATCTTTATATTTGTGAACCGCACGCAAAATAGTGATGGTTTCTTTATCAGTTGGCAAAGGAATCGGTCCCGCCACACGTGAGCCACTTCTTTTAGCAGTCTCAATAATTTTAGCTGCCGCCGCATCTACAAGACTATGCTCATAACCTTTAATTTTGATTCTAACTTTTTCTTTAACTGCCATAATTAAGCTACGCTCCCCGTTTTCTACTCTATTTTTATGAATTATTGTTTATTTCAATGAACTATAATTTTTAACACGTTAATTTGGGTTCAAATCTCTATACACGCTTCCGTGTGTTTCGTGTTGTTCTTGAATATGCGAATTTCGCACACACTAATCATATCTTAATAATTGTTCTTTAATTATATTGTTTGTTGAAATCTTTTCACTACTCGTTAATATTCACTATCAATAATGCCCTATGCCACATTATGCCTGTCCAAATCTTAGGCACAAAACGTATTATAACACATATATTTGACAATTGCAACCCCTTTTTGAAAAAAAGTCAAAAAAACCGCGTCAAAAATACAGGCGATTTTGTTCGATTTTTTGTGCAACTTGCACAAAAACCCCATATATGGCATAACAAACCGCATAAACCGCCCATATTTTCTACAATCATTACACCAACTCTATTCGAAAATAAAGTTGACAAATCAAAAAAAATGTGCTATACTGTAGATATTGTTATAAATTTGTTTAATTCACAAAGAAAGAATGGAGAACAACAATGTCAAAATTAGTATCGGCAACAAAAATGTTACAAGATGCGGTTGCTGGGCAATACGCTGTAGCACAAATCAACATCAACAACCTTGAGTGGGCGAAGGCGGCTCTAACTACTGCCCAAGAATGCAGGTCACCAATTATTCTCGGTGTTACTGAGGGTGCTGGAAAATACATGGCTGGTTTCAAAACCGTAGTCGGTATGGTGAACGGAATGTTAGAGGAGCTAAACATCACAGTCCCAGTGGCGATTCACTTAGACCATGGTTCGTATGACGGTGCTATGGCGTGTATCGAAGCTGGATTTTCTAGCATTATGTACGACGGCTCACACGAACCGATTGAACAGAATGTCGCTAACACCAAAAAATTTGTGGAAATCTGCAACTCTAAAGGATTATCACTCGAAGCCGAAGTAGGCTCAATTGGTGGCGAAGAAGACGGCGTAGTAGGGAAAGGCGAATGTGCCTGCCCTGATGAATGCAAGAGCATAGCTGATTTAGGTGTAACAATGTTAGCAGCAGGAATCGGCAATATCCACGGTGCATATCCTGAAGGCTGGGAAGGGCTGGACTTCGGCGTTCTTAAACAAATCAAAGATAAAATCGGAAACCTACCTCTTGTTTTGCACGGCGGAACTGGAATCCCTGAATCGATGATTAAAGAAGCTATTTCACTAGGTGTAGCGAAAATCAACGTAAACACTGAATGCCAATGGTCGTTCCAAAAAGCTACTCGTAAATACATCGAAGAAGGTAAAGACCAAGTCGGGAAAGGTTTCGACCCTCGCAACGTCCTAAAACCGGGCTATGAAGCAATTAAAGCGACTGTTAAGGAAAAGCTCGAGCTTTTCGGAAGTGCTGGCAAAGCGTAAATTTAACAATGATTTACAAGGTGGCATCAACCTCTATAAACCACTGGGCGAACACGGTTCGCCCCTACATACTTTATACTGGAACTGAAATATCTGGAGATTCTAAAAAGAAATGAAATTAAAACGATTATTTTCACTCCTAATTTTAATACCTGCGGTATTATCAATATCGTTTATTGCACCAGGTTTACCAGACACACTCCCTCAGCACGAATGGGGAGGAGTGCTGTTAAACGGTATTACATACACGATTGATGAACACGTGCAGGTTAATGAAAGCCTAACAATTCCTGAAAATACAACCTTGCGTGTCATGAATGGTGGTTCACTTTCGTTTGTGCGTGGGGCAAAAATTAGCGTTTACGGAAAACTCGCAATAAACTCTGGCGGACGAATATTTAATAGCGGAACTGTGACACTTATGCCCAGTTCAAAGCATGAACGCCTAATTGCGAGTGAAAATGCGTTCATAAACACACGTAGCGGTGAACTTGTTGACAATTCTGGAACTATTGACAGATTTCTTTTTACAGCTGCGGCGATTTCGCGTGAACCGCTCGTGTTTAAGCGTGGTATCGACGTTTCGCGCTGGCAAGGCGATATTGACTGGCAACTCGTCAGCGAGACTGGAATCGACTTTGCGATGCTCAGAATCGGCAGAGGAACACTTATTTATAACGACGAACTTTTGTTTGAAGATGGTTTTGACTCTCGGTTCCACGAATACATTGAAGGCGCTCAAGCTAACGGAATAGACGTAGGCGTATACTGGTACAGCTACGCTCGAACAATCGAAGAAATTCAGCGTGAAGCTAGATTTTTAGTAGACATTCTCGGTGATTTTGAAATAACATATCCTGTGGTTCTTGATATGGAAGAAATCGACCGTGCTTGGTATATTGACTGTCCTTCAGAAATGGCGGAAGCGTTTCTCGAAATTATCATAGACGCTGGGTATTTCCCAATGTTCTATTCATTTATGTGGTGGCTTGAAGACCGACTGACACCTCGTGTTAGAGACAGATTTACAATCTGGGTGGCACATTATGAGGTCAGACAGACGACTTTTAGCGGCAACTATTATATGTGGCAATACACGCATTACGGCAGAGTATCAGGGATACAAGGTGACGCTGATTTGAACATCGGCTACAGAGATTTTGCCAGCTTCATAAGACGACACGGGCTAAATAATTTAGAACCGATTAGACCTCCTCGGTAACTAACTGCGAGTGGATTTGAAAGCTAATTTTGCCCTATTAAGCAGGCAAAGCCTGCTCTTATGGGCTTTTGCCATACAAGGCAATTTTGAGGCGAATATCTGAGGATATTTAACGAAAAATTAACGCAGTAAGGCGAAAAATTAGCCGAAAAGTCGCCGTGCGTTAGTTTCCGAGGAAGTCTATTGTATGAAACGAGGTCTAATTCATGAAAAGAAGTTCTGGAGTACTGCTCCATATAACATCATTACCGTCACCATACGGGATTGGCACGCTCGGGAAAGCTGCCGAAACTTTTGTTGATTTCTTGTGTGAAAGCAAACAGAAATATTGGCAAGTGTTGCCGCTAAATCCGATTGGTTACGGTAATTCACCGTATCAGAGCTATTCGGCTTTTGCGGGCGAACCACTACTAATCGACCTTGACGATTTAGTAGCAAATGGATTCCTCACAAGCAAAGAATGTGAGGAAGTCGATTTTGGGGCTGACCCATCTTTTGTAGATTTTGAAAAAGTCACCCGTACTAAGATGCGGCTGCTCAAACAAGCACATGAAAGTTTCAAGAAAAGCAGTGCTAAGTCTGGCGGCTCTGGGATTGATGTGGCGTATATAGCGTTCTGCAAAGAAGAAGCTGACTGGCTGAACGATTACGCTATGTTTATGGCTTTAAAAGACAAAAACGCTCAAAAATCATGGAATAAATGGGACGAAAAACACCGCTCTTACAACAAACTGGCGTTGGCTGCGTTGTGTGACGATAAAGAGACTGGCAACGAGTTCATTAAATCGCTTGACTTCTGGAAATTCACACAATTCTTTTTTAGAAGACAATGGTCACAACTTAGGCGATATGCCAACAAAAATGGTGTACGATTAATCGGAGATATTCCGATTTACGCATCATACGACAGTGCCGATGTATGGACTAACCGTGAGCTGTTCCAGCTCGATGGTGACGGCAACCCTACTAAAGTAGCAGGTGTTCCACCGGATTATTTCAGCGAAACAGGGCAACTATGGGGAAACCCTCTGTATGACTGGGACACTATGAAAGCTGATAACTATTTATGGTGGCAAAAGCGGATTCAAAAAGCGACTGAACTTTTTGACACTATACGAATCGACCATTTTCGGGCGTTTGATACCTATTACGCAATCCCTTACGGCGAAAAAACAGCGGTCAAAGGTGAATGGTGTAATGGACCTGGGGGGGACTTATTCAAAACAATCGCACAAAAACTCCCTCTCCACGAAAATATTGGAGCTGACGTTCAGTCTGACAATTCCGACGCTGACAGCTACCCTCTGATTATTGCTGAAGATTTAGGCGAACTCTTTGATAGCGTAAAAGAACTCTTGAAATTAACTGGTTTTCCGGGCATGAAAATCCTACAATTCGGTTTTAATGGTGAGGGGCAGGATAACGAACATTTGTCGCACAATTATATCAACAATATGATAGTGTATACTGGGACACACGATAACTCTACTATAAACGGATTCTTAAAATCGTGCGACCGTGCTACTTTGAATATGGCGAAAAACTATCTATGCCCACGCCCATTTGAACCACTCCACTGGGCATGTATCAGGAGCTTGTATGCCTCGTCGGCGGGTATGGTGTTAATTCCGATGCAAGATATATTAGGTTTAGACGAAGACGCTCGTATGAACCTACCGGGTACAGTCAAACCTTCTAACTGGGTGTGGCGAATGAAAGACGGTAGATTCAAAAAAAGCATTCGTCAAAAACTCAAGCGATTTTGTGAGGTTTATTATAGATAAAAAATCGAGGCTTTTTTGTGCAAATTGCACAAAAAGCAATAAATGTCAAACTAACGAGCAAAATCACTTGAAAAATCATATATATTGTGTTATACTCTATAGATATGTTCTATAAAAAAACAGTGAGGTCTAAAAACTATGAAAAGTCTGAAAGTTTCTGCAAAACTTTGTATAAGTTTTGCGATGATTATTGCGTTTTCGTTGGTAGCGAGTATAGCGGGAATTGTAGGGATGAGGCAAATCGCCGTTTCGGGGCAGGATGTTTATTATAACATAACTGTTCCTATGCCACAGCTTGCTTATGCCGAAAGAACACTCCTTGTCATACGCATTCACGTGCGTGAGATGGTTATGGCATCAATGACCGATGATTTTGAACTGGTTGAAACTGAATTTGGAAACATAGTTTCATTTTTGCCACACTTAGAAAACTATATGGATACTTATCGCGAACTAATTAACTATGGTGACCAGTATATTGTCGAGCTTTTTGATGAAGCACGTATGATTTTTGAAACTGATTTAGTTCCAGTTGTTCTGTCGATTTATGACGCTTCTCAAAGGGGCGATATTCCTGCAATTCTTACTGCGATGGAATATTGTAGGTATTATAGCGATATTATTCTAGATAAATTTGAAGAATCATTCCAGACTATGACCAGCACGATGACTTCGGCATCTCATTATACCGATAGGCTGTTTACAATTATGAGTATTCTAATTATAGCGATGCTTGTTGTGTCAACTTTAGCGGCAGTATTGCTGACCCTCTATATGTCAGACTTGATTAGCAAACCGCTTATTCCGCTTGCGAAGTATTTTAAGAAAGCGGCACGTCAAGGCGAAATCACGTTCACGCCAGAGGAAAAGGCGTTTTTTGTAAAAAACGGTGAACGCCGTGACGAAATTGGAAATCTTTCGTACGAAGTAGTTCAATGTATGGAAGAGATTTTAGGCGAAATTAAGTATTTAGAGAAAATCGCTGATGGCGACTTAACTGTCACCCCGAATATTTTATCTGAAGATGACGTTTTTGGAACCACGTTAGTTAAAATGGTTGACAAGCTAAATTCGTTATTCGGTGACATCAATGAGTCGTCAAAAGAAGTGACTGCTGGTGCTACTCAAATGGCAGAAGGTTCACAATCATTAGCGAAAGGTTCGAGTGAGCAAGCAGCGTCCGTACAAGAACTCACTGCAACAATTGTCGATGTAGAAGCTAAGACTAAAGACAACGCTTCAAAAGCTGAACAAGCGGCGGCGTTGGCGGGTGACATTAAGCTCTCTGCTCAAAAAGGTAGCGTTCAGATGAATGAAATGGTCGGCGCTGTAAGCGGAATTACCGAAGCTAGTCGCAACATCGAAAAAGTCATTAAAGTAATTGACGACATAGCGTTCCAGACAAATATCTTGGCATTAAACGCTGCGGTTGAAGCAGCAAGGGCTGGTCAACACGGGAAAGGCTTTGCCGTTGTTGCCGAAGAAGTTCGCAACTTAGCGAGTAAGAGTGCAGAGGCTGCACAAAACACAGGTTCGTTAATAGCTGACAGCGTTTCTAAAGCTGAACTCGGTGCAAAAATCGCCGAAGAAACTGCCGAAAGTCTTACAGAAATCGTTGCGGGAATCAATGAGAGTTCAAGCCTTGTTGAAGAAATTTCGAACCTTTCTAAAGAACAGTCGCTGGCGATTTCACAAATCAATCAAAACTTAGAACAGGTCGCAGATGTAATCCAAGCTACTTCTGCAACCGCCGAACAATCTGCCGCATCGAGCGAGGAGATGAGTGCACAATCACAATTGCTTAATTCACTTGTAGCACGTTTTAAATTAAAGTAAGGAGCGTGGCTCGAACACGCCCTATAACAACCCCCCGTTCCAGACTCAAATCTGGAACGGGGGCTTTTTGTGTATATTGCACAAAAAAAAATAGCCTCGATTTTTTGTGCAATACGCCAAAGTTTACAAATTTGCTTAAAATTTGATGGAAATCACTTGACAAAATTTAGGGAGCGTGATATAATGATGGTATAGTAAAATCCGAAACGTGTATATTTTTAGAGATGTACGATTTTTTCATACGTTTCTTCATGAAATCGGACATTCGTTGACGTTACTTGATGTTTCGTGTGGTTTGCTTCAATCAAATTTTTGTGGTAATTCAGTGATGCGTCAAGGTTTCCCAACAGTTGCGGGTGGTCCTCTATTTGTTTCGCATACTGTAACCGCAAGTGATGCGGCTAATTTGAGGCGTTCGTTATAAAATAACATAAAAGGAGATTATTATGAAAAAATTAAAATTCGCTGTGAACGGTGTTTTGCTTTTCGCATTGTTGTTAACTGCTTGTACAAGATTAGAAACATCAACGACAACGCAGAGTAGGGTGGCGGGTCAAGCTAGTGGTGTTCGTATGCAACAGTCTAATTATCAAATGGTAGATGCGTTTGGAAATCCAGTAGGTTCAACTAATATGGAAATGTTGTTAAACTCAGATTTGGTTGTTGTTGGTGAATTTGTTGAAAATTCTCAACATGAATTTGCCAAATGGGCGCTTGATGACGGTTCATTTGTGAAAGGGTTGCCACATTCATTTAATCGACTGCGTGTTACAGAAGTTTTGCAAGGTGATATTAAAATTGGCGAGGAGCTTATAATAAGCACGAGCTATGCTGTAGATGAAAATAATTTTTTAATTTCTCATGGATATTGTACGCCTATGCACAAAGGCGACCGTTGGCTTTTTTTCTTGACTCGTTTTGAAGGCGCAACCGAATATTTTGAGTCAATCAATCACCAACTTGGTATGTCAATAGCTACAACTGAGGCTATTTATTCACCGCGGCTTGATGCAGGACGATTCCCTGTTCCAGATGTTAATATGCTACAAATTGCAAATACACATTTAATAGAAATAGAAAACAATAAACGTGTTTCAATTAGAACACGAACACGACCACCAACAGAACTCGAAACTGCAAACCTTGGTGTGTTCAATCGAAATGCCTTCAACTTCCAGCTATACGCTGAAGTGTTAGAACACTTTAAAATCGAACCCGATGATGACTGGGTTAATCCAGGGCTTAGGCTTGATGAACGATTGATTTCGCTTTACGAGAATCAAACGAGATAATTCTTCCCCCATTTCAGAGTTAGGTCTGGAATGGGGGTACTCGCTTGATTGTTTTTCTCCTGCTATTAGTTAAGGTCTTGTCTATCATGTGGAAGTTAGTTTTTTCGATACATATACAACCTACACATCAACATACCATTGTAGAGTTTTCGATTTTTATGTGCTTTTCGCCCGAACAAATCTTCAAACTCTTCATCTGATGTGATGACGTAAATTTCGCCGCCAACGGGGTTTAATACTTTTCCCATTTCACGATAAATCCGTGTGGTGTCTGTTTTTTCGAGCATACGCTCAGCGTACGGAGGATTGGTTATAATTTTATGAGCGGTGTATTCGTAATTTTGTGGTTCGTCATATAAAAAATCACCAATCGCACGAACTTCGGCAGAAACGTATTTTTCCACACCAGCCTTTTTTGCATTTTGTAGAGTTAGCTTAACGCATTCGGGGTCTATATCGTATCCGATTGCACGAAAGTTTGAATTTTGCTCTCTCGTTGCGATTTCCGAACGGAACTGCTCACGTTTGGTGTTCCACATTTCTTGGGGAGTAATGCTCCAATTCTCAGATATAAATCTGCGATTTAATCCAACTGGAATCTTTAAGGCTTTGAGTGTAGCTTCAATCAGAATAGTTCCGCTCCCACAAAACGGGTCAATAATTAGCTCACCTCTACGAATTTTTGCGATGTCAACAATGCCAGCTGCAAGTGTTTCTTTGATTGGAGCATCACCCGAATAACGCCGATATCCACGCTTGTGAAGACCATCTCCAGACGAATCTACAAAAACCGTAATCATATTCTTGTGAAGAAAAAATCTCACTGGATAAGTAGCACCTGTTTCAGGGAGGTGGGTTGTTTTATAAAAAGCCTTCAAAGCTTCAACCAGTGCTTTTTTGACCGTTCGCTGTAAAGCTGGAATGCTAGTGAGTTTAGAATTCACCGATTGCCCTTTGACTACTGGAAAAGCAGAATTGGCAGAACCCATAAGCTCCCCTATCATCGAGCATTTTTTTAGATTGTTGAAAACATCATCAAAGTTTTCGGCTTTGAACGTGCCAATGATTACCCCAATTCGTTCCGCCACCGAACAAGTAAGATTGGCGTTAATCAACACTTCGGGAGAGCCAGTAAAGTTCACGCGTCCATCAGTGGTTTCTATATTTTCGCCGCCCGCACGTTTGACTTCAAAAGCTAATGTTTTTTCAAGCCCGAAATGACACGGTGCTGTTAAATTTAATTGTTGCAATAGTACGATTACCTTTTCATATATTACTCTAAAACTAACATCACCTCGAAAACTCGATGTTTCCGAGGTGATGTTAGTTTAGTATTGTTGCCAGTTAAATTCAGTTATCCATTCATCATTGAAGCAACTTCATCGGCGAAGTTCTCTTCTTTTTTAGCGATTCCTTCACCTTTTTCAAAACGCACGAACTCAACGATTTTTACATCTTTACTTACGTTTGTGAGGTATTTTTCAACAGTCACGTCAGGGTCTTTAACAAACGATTGTGTCATTAGGCAGGTTTCTTCAAAATATTTTTTCATTCTGCCTTCGAGAATTTTTTCAACCACGTTTTGAGGTTTAGGTTTAGCCTCATTCTCCTTGTTGATAATGTTTAGTTGAGTTTCACGTTCAGCGTCAACAGCATCTTTCGGAACAGCGTCAGAACTGATAAATTCAGGAGCCATTGCTGTGATGTGGAGTAGAACACCTTTAGCACATTCCTTAACATCATCACCGTAGTCAGATGCAGTTAGTTTTACTAAAGTCGCATGAGTTCCGAATCCAGTTCCACCATCGTTATGAACGTAAGAAAATAGTCCATCACCAGTAAGTTTTGCAAAACGGCGAATTTGAATATTCTCTCCAATAGTTGCTATTTTTTCAGTCAGAACATCAGCGACTTTTTCGTTAGTTCCAGATGCTTTGATTTCTTTAAGTGCCTCTACATCTTTAACGTCATTATCAATGATTGTTTTTGCAATCAGAGTAACAAATTCTCTAAACTTGTCTGATTTAGCTGCGAAATCAGTTTCAGAGTTGATTTCTACAATTACGCCAATTTTTTTAGACTCGTCAATCATACAAGAAACGAGACCTTCTGCAGCGATTCGTCCTGCTTTTTTAGCCGCTTTAGACAAACCTTTTTCGCGCAGGAATTTTACTGCTTTATCTATATCTCCACCAGTTTCTTGTAATGCGTTTTTACAATCCATCATTCCGCAACCAGTCAAGTCTTTAAGTTCTTTTACACTTTGTGCCGTTACCATTCATTTTCTCCTTTTATCTCTATATTATTCAGCGGGTTTTTCGCCTGCTTCAGAATTATCATCGCCTTCAGCGTCAGCAGCCGCCTCTTGCCCTTGGCGTGCTTCGATAATCGCATTTGCCATAGCACCAGCGATGAGCTTTACAGAACGAATCGCATCATCATTACCTGGGATTACAAGGTCGATTTCATCAGGGTCACAGTTAGTGTCAACGATTGCAACTATAGGAATACCGAGCTTGCGTGCTTCAAGAACAGCGTTTTTTTCTTTTTTAGGGTCAACAATAAACAAAGCACCAGGGAGCTTTGTCATATGCTTAATTCCGCCAAGAAACTTCTCAAGTTTGTCGATTTCAAGATTTAGGTTAATAACCTCTTTCTTAGGAAGCAAGTCGAAAGTTCCGTCTTCTGCCATTTGATGGAGCTGTTCAAGCCTTCTAATACGGCGTTGAATAGTCCTGAAGTTAGTCATCATTCCGCCAAGCCAACGTGCGTTGACAAAGTGTGAACCAGAACGTAGCGCTTCCTCTTTAATAGATTCAGCCGCTTGTTTTTTAGTTCCCACAAAGAGAATTTCTCCACCCTCTTCAGCGATTTTGCGTATAAACATATACGCCTCATCTAACTTTCTTACAGTCTTCTGTAAGTCGATGATGTGGATTCCAGCTCTATCTGTAAAGATGTACTGGTCCATTTTTGGATTCCAGCGTCTTGTTTGGTGACCAAAGTGAACACCCGCTTCAAGAAGCTGTTTCATTGATACTACTGCCATTTTCTTTGTTTCCTTTCATTTTACCTCCGCAGTATGTTTGAACACATATAGTCGATCAGTTTTGAAATGCTGTGCATTTCAAAACGCCAAACCATGTTTGGCGGTGTGCTGTAGGCACACTAAAACCGACTATGCGACAAGTTTAGACCGCCTTTGGCGGTTGCACAGCGAATGCCGTGCCTTTAAAAACGCCAAAGCGTTTTTAAACTGAACGGTTATAAAAGGCTATACTGCGTGTGTATTTGTCTGTAATTCATAACAGACTTAAATATTATATCACAAATGTGCAAATATTGCAAGGCTTTTTTTTTGGCATTTCTCACAAAATTTTGTTGTTATTAGGTGTAAAATTTGTGCAAAATCACTATTATGTGCGAAAACGCTTGACAAATGCTTATGACTTGGTGTATAATTGATAGCGTAAACAAATACAGAGTAGGGTTTTCAGCGATTTAGTGCTTTGCAGACGGGGAGTTGCTGCATTGACGAAAACAATCAGTTCATGAATATGTGCTGATTGTGCGATTGAAGGCTCGCATCCCGCTGTTGTTATAACTAGTTGGAAGTGTTTTGAACTCGTGTGCCTCTAAGGCTTCCTCCTTTCGTTATGCAGCTTCTAACAGGAATTTTAACGCTGTATTTATAATGAAAGGAGTTTTTTATGTCAAAAACAAAATCTAACGAAAACAAAGTGGTAGGAGCACTCAAAGGATTTGCGGGAATGTTTAAGCGTTCAGCACTGGAGTTAAACGACATTCGCTGTATCGCTGTCACGGGGATTTTAATCGCCGTATTTCTCCTGCTAAGAACGATTGGAAACATCGACTTTGGACCAACGCTTAGAGTAAATTTTTCATTCTTAGCACTTGCTTCGATTGGTATGCTTTACGGTCCAGTAGTTGCAATGCTCGCAGCAATCCCATGTGATATTCTCGGCTTTGCACTTGATGGAACAGGTGCGTCATTTATACCAGGGTTCACTTTTATTCTGATGTTTAACGGGCTGATTTATGGTGTTTTTCTTTACGGATTTGATGCCAAGAAAACTATTTCAATCGACACTCTAAGGCTGATTGTGGCACAGACTATTATTATCTTTATAAGCAGGCTCGTGCTTAACACTTATCTGTTATACCGTGTTGGATTCATCGGAGGGAACGAAGAAACAGTTCGTGCGTTGATTACTGCACGTGTTGTTACAAACCTAATCAGATACCCTGTTGATATCACGATGATGATTATGATGTTGATTCCAATCAAAGCGGCGTATTCAAGAATTATTGTCGGGGGAAGGCAAACGAATTGATTACATTAGGTTTCATAGGACTCGGAAATATGGGCAACGCTATTTTAACTGGGCTACAAGGTGCAATAGAAGACGGAGGTTCGGCGTTAAATCATATCCAGCTTTTCGGCTATGATAAGATGTTTAATTCACCTATTTGTGGTGAAACTCGTCTTAGTGGCGAATCAGAAGTCGCTCAGAAATGTAAATACGTACTACTCGCTGTCAAACCTTCAATTGTTGGGGAAGTTTTAAATAAAATCGCTCCAACGCTAACTCCTGAAAGTGTTTTGATTTCGATTTGTGCAGGTGTTTCAACAAAGTTTATTCGCTCAAAAACGTCAGAATCTCAAAAAATAGCTTGCGTGATGCCAAACACACCAATGATTTATCAAGAGGGGGCAAGCACGGTTTCGTTCTGCGAGAACGTGTCAGATTCAGAACGTGCATTCGTACGTTCGATTTTAGAAGTCTGCGGTATTTGCGAAGAAATCTCCCCCGACAAAGCTAACGAGAGCATCTGTTTAAACGGCTCGTCGCCAGCTTTTATCTTTGAGTTCGCAAAATATTTTGTTGATTATGCAGTAAAACAAGGTATAGAATACGCTCCAGCATTAAAACTATTCGCAAAAACGCTTACTGGTTCAGCTAAAATGCTCTCTGAAAATATTATGAGTATTGATGACTTGATTAGCCAAGTTTGTTCACCTAATGGAACTACCGAATCTGGGCTTAAAGCCATGCGCGAGAATGGTTTTGAAAAAGCAGTCAAAGCTGGGTGTAAGGCTTGTACCAAACGTGCGTATGAAATTCAAGAAGAACTTGAAGCAGAACTTGGCGAAAAATAATCCAGCGAATATAATCGAAAAAACACTTCACTATTTTGTCAGTGAAGTGTTTTTTGATTTTACTCAAGTAGCATTAGCACGCTCAATAAGTTTTTTCAAAGCATCAGCGAATGCTGTTGTTTCTTTA
Organism: Oscillospiraceae bacterium; assembly: GCA_009786985.1. Taxonomy (GTDB): domain Bacteria; phylum Bacillota; class Clostridia; order Oscillospirales; family Ruminococcaceae; genus Ruminiclostridium_E. Next base: position 5,351 of record WRGW01000110.1, on the reverse strand, counting down.
CGGATTTTTGCAAACTCACCATTTAGTGCTGCGAGTTCGAGTTCCTTGGCTTTGGCGGCAAGGTCATCTTCTCCGATTAGTACGCACGCCCCACGCATTGAATGAACTTTGACTGCGTATTCTTGCACAATTTCGTCTTCTTTAGACAGCTGAAGTGCATCATCAGATGTTGACAATAGGTTCATAAGCGGCTCAATTGCTGATAGCGACACCTTTGCATCAGAAGCAAAAACGGTCAAGAATTTTGCACTTGTATTGCGATAAATTTCTACTGGTTCAGCGTCCGCTGATTCGGCTTGATTTGCTTTAGGAGTGTTTGAAATTGCACTCACGACATTAGCCGAAGTATCTATGGTTTTCTCAATATTAGCACTTTTGCGTGCGTATTTTTTAAGTACAGCATCGAGTTTTCGGGTATCAATCGGCTTGCTCAAAAAGTCATCAAAACCGTTTTTTATGAACATCTCTGCTGCACCCTCAAGTGCATTAGCGGTGAGTGCTATAATCGCACCAGTATAACCACTATCTTGAATATGTTTTGCAGCTTGAATCCCGCTCATCTTAGGCATCATATGGTCCATAAAGATGATGTCGTACGTTTTGCCTTGATTTATTATTAAATCAATCGCTTCAAAACCGCTTGCCACGGTGGTAAGCTGTAAATCATATGGTTTTAGAAGACCCTCTACAACATATAAATTAAGTTTAGTATCGTCAACAACAAGGATTTTCAGGTGTGGAAACGATTTATAAACTACAACGCTTCGTCGAAGAGTAGCATCTTTAGGAATCGAATCAGAGTCAAACGCTTCAAGTGAACGTACTGCATCAGAACTTAAAACTTGCTCACCCGCTTTTTCCTGCGGGATTTTTAATGTAAAAGTAGAACCTACACCTAACTCGCTTTGAACTTCGATTTTTCCGCCGAATAACGAAACAAGGTTCAAGGTAATGCTCATACCAAGACCGGTTCCTTCAATTGACGCACTTTCGTCATTATCAGTAAAACGAGAATACTCATCAAACAACATATCAACTTGCTCGCTCGACATTCCAGAACCAGTATCGCTTATAGTGAAGATTAGTTCGGCGTGTGAGCCAGTGTCTAACTCATCATCCGCTGGTTTTGCTAATTCTACTGAAAAGACGATTTTTCCTTTTTGTGTATACTTTGCAGCATTAGACAAAACATTGTTTAGAATCTGCTTGAGCCTGAGAAAATCGCTGTTCCAATACATAGGAATATTTTCGCCAACTCGTACCTTAAAATTGACGTGGTCGGTATTGATTTGCGTAACGTTAAGAGTCATCGTATCGTAAATCAGGCTTGCAAGGTCGTATTTTACTGGTTTTAGTTCAAGTTTGCCAGCTTCAATCTTAGACAGGTCAAGTATATCGTTGATAATTCCTAGCAAAAGTTCACTCGCACTGCGGATTTTTTGTAAACCTTCATTACACTCATGGCATTTTGGGCTTTCAATAGTCTGGCGTGCGAGAGCTTCAGTAATTCCTATAATAGCGTTCATTGGAGTTCTGATTTCATGGCTCATTCGTGCTAAAAACGATGATTTTGTCTTATTAGCGATTTGTGCTGTATGTGTAGCTTTTTCAAGATTGCGGCGTAGTCTTTCATTATCTCGAAACTGATGTACAATTCGCAACTGGTTCATGACACGTAGCCTGATTACAGCTTTACTAAGTGTTTTGTTGACAAAATCAACCGCACCCATATTAAGCCCTTTTTCTTCAAGAACCGGGTTAGACTCTGCCGTCATAAAAATAACTGGAATATTTTTGGTTTTGTCAGATGCTTTTAATTCAGCTAATACATCAAATCCGTCCATATCTGGCATAATAACATCAAGCAAAATCACGTCTGGTTGATAGTTTTCTGCGATTTCCAACGCTTCATCACCACGACCAGTTATGTTGAGTTTGGCACTATCCTTAAAAATCTCCATAAGCATACCGAGTATCAACACCGAATCATCTACAATCAAGATTCGGTGTATACTGGTTGTCTTATTTAGGGATGTGTTTATATCAATATTAGAATCACTCATATACCATCCCGAACCGTATCAATTGCTTGAACCATACGTTTTGCTTGTAGCGGTTTTGTTAAATAGTCAACCGCACCAGCGTCAAGGCATTGACGAATTACTGTTTGGTCAGCCGTAGCGGAACACATAATAATCTTTACGGAAGAATTTAACGCACGGAATTGTTTAATCAAAGAAATAATCGCCTCAGCGTTTGTACCCGAACGCCCTTCCATAGGCATAGAAATATCCAAAATTACTAAGTTTGGTCTCTGCGTGTGATACATCGATTCCGCACTCGAGATGCTATCAGCTTCAAAGCAATTGTTGTCCTCGATGTTGCATTTATTAACCAGAATTTCTCTTACAGCCATTCTTACGATAGCCGTGTCATCAACGATAAGTACAGTCATTTTTTTATCATTTCTCCTTCATACTTCATATTGAGCTATTGTTTGACATATATGCCTATTGATAGTATTTTCATTATATCACGTTTGATTATAAATGTCAATGCTTAGAAATAAAATTTATTTTAAAAATTTCAAAAAAACAAAAAAACGCTTGACATTTGCAATAAAGCGTGTTATGATAATAGGTATAATCTCCCCAAAGCACCAATAATTATAAGAATATAAGGATGGCGATATTTATGAATGTTAAAATACTTAAAACAAATCTAAAAAGAACTCTTGCTATGTTTTTGAGCGTGATTATGTTTGCGAGTATAATCATGGCAATGACGATGACTGCGCTTGCAAATTCAGAACGCTTCCCGCACATGATTTTTGCTTCAAGTCCTCTGAATGATGCGGTTCAAGTGAATGCAAGAAATTATTTCACGATTAACGGAAATATTGCTACCAACGGAACTTTCGCCAAAACTGCGAATCGCCCGAACTTAAACGGCAGGATACTTGAAAATGTAGGCGAGGACGTAATTCGCATTGACCGCAGAATCGTTTATACATACTTTTCTGGCAATAATGTAGAAGTTCATGGGGGTGACTTTCGTTTTGCTAACCACAATATCAACCGCAATCACCCACTTCAAGTTAGTCATTCTGTTGAGCTAACAGGAAACATTAGCTTAAATTCGAGTATAATGTCAACAGGTGACATTGTGCTTAACGGCGAAGTTGTGAACACTAATAACATCGTTGTTTTTTCTGAGCGTGGCGATGTTGTAATTAACAATTATAACAGTGTAAATCTAAATAATGCTTTGATTTACGCTCCTTTCGGTGACGTTGTAATTAACTCGAACAATGTCAATATAAGCGGTGTGATTATCGCTCAAAGGGTGATTATTAACGCTCCAAACGTTAATATAAATCACCGTGCGAGTGTTGCACAGTTTGTTGGTACTGAATCTGAAATTCCTGATAATTGTTGGCTTGGTGGGAGAATCGCTTCCCCTATTGCACACAGCAACGCCAACTTTAACAACGGAAATGCTCTTGATGGTTCGCGTGCAAGTCTGAACTTTAATGTGTTAAAACTGATTGGCGGAACTGATATTCGTGCCAATGACATTTATGGAATTAAGGTAGAAACGTGGGGTAATAACACAGAAAATCGCCAAGTGACTATTGAAGTCAACGGAGTTTCATCGCCGAGATTTCACGGTTCAAGTGCGTACAATCCAGACCGTATTTGGGCGATTATGTCGCACGGAAATACGCCAAATAACGGCGGTAGAACTCGATATAACACACTTGTGTACATGAATCGATTTGCTGGAAATCCTCAAGTAGCAAGTGACATTGTGCCACTTCGTCCGTTTGTAGATACAGCTCATCCTGAAAGGTTTGATGTACGAATTCGCCCAAATGATAACCATGCCTCGGTTGTACAATCAGTCGCATTTCTTGATAGAGATGGTAATGTTTTAGGCGGTTCTTGGTTTGATAGAGAGTTTGGAGATAACACGTGGCATCGTTTTGTGTCTATAGTTGATTGCGATGAATGTAAGTCTTGTCTTTCGAGAGAAGATTTCATACCACCAGTTGAAGTTCCATTTAGTTTGACACACGAAATCATAAATAACGGTGCCGAAATCACTGGTTTTACTGGAACACCTCCACAAAATTTAATAATCCCGAATACAATTGCGGGATACCCTGTTACTGCAATCGGTGTTGGAGCGTTTGAAAGAACTCGCATTACTTCTGTTGTTTTGCCTAACACGGTGACTCATATACGTGACTTTGCTTTTGCAGGAACTCATCTTAGAACACTCACCATACCTAACAGCGTGGTTTCAATTGGTAATGCAACGTTTGAAAATTCGAGGCTTGAAACTGTAACGTTTGCACCGCCGATTTCTGGTACAATACAACCGCTCAATATTGGATTAGCGGCGTTTGCTAATACAACTAATCTTACTTCAATCAACGTTCCATCTCATGCGAGCATTGGTTTTGAGGCTTTTCATGGCTCTGGAGTAGAGGCAAGATTTAGAAGCGTTACTATGCCGTTTAGCGTTTTTGATGTTCCGATTTGCGGTGATTATTGTTCGAGGCGTGGACTTGGTGACGTTAATGGCAATGGTGGCATTGATATTGGCGATGCACTCGCTGTTTTGCGATATTTAGTGGAACTTAGTTCGCATATCGGAGTTTGCGAAAATGCACGTCATGCCTCTTTGATTGTTAGCGAAGGAAATCCAACCATCAACGATGCTTTGCAAATTTTGAGATATTTGGTTGACTTGCCGAATGCGATTACTGGGGATTATGTTTCTGATGAAGGTTGGTTATGGCCTGTTGCAGGGTTTTATACTGTGTCCTGTATTTTCAACTGCCCACGACGTACACATAACGGTATTGATATAGCTGGACGTTATATCAGAAACAGCGACCGAAGAATTGGTAACGAGCCTATCCTTGCAGTTCGTGGCGGAAGAGTAGTAGAGGTAGACCATCATGGTAACGGCTGGGGTCAGTTTGTTAGAATTGAGCATGACAATGGTTACCACACACTTTACGCACACATGATAAAAAATTCGCCATTTGAATTTAACATTCATATTGGACAACGTGTAGAACAAGGTCAAAGAATCGGCCATGTGGGTAATACTGGGAGAAGTTTTGGATACCACTTACATTTGGAAGTGGTAAGAAACGGTGAACGCACTGACCCATTGCAATTTTTCAATCACCTTAATTTGAGAGATGACCATTTTTGCGGTTGCCGATTAAACAATTCACCTTTTTGGAGGAATTAAGTCATGATTAAACGAGTTCTATCTTTATTTTGGGTCGCTGTTTTTGTTGTTGCATTATCCCCAACTCCAAAAGTTTTGTT
>WRGW01000109.1 GCA_009786985.1 Oscillospiraceae bacterium | reverse complement strand
CGTTACCACCGTTAGTAGTTCCGTTACCACCGTTGTCAGTTCCGTTACCACCGTTAGTAGTTCCGTTACCACCGTTGTCAGTTCCGTTACCACCGTTGTCAGTTCCGCCGTTAGAACCGTTAGCATCATCGTCATCGCCGAGAAGTTCTACAAGTGCAGTTACACCTGTTGGCATTACTGCAGTGCCAGAGTAAAGCATGATTTGGAAGAATTCCATTACTGGATATTCGTCAACTTCAACTTCAAATACAAATTCAGCATCGTCAACAATTGCATCGTAAGTCATTGTAGTTTGTGCCCAGCCATTAACATTGTCATTAGTAACAAAGTTTACACCTACAACTGGGTCAGTCACAGTAGCTGGAACTTCCCAAGTAACTCTTACAGCGGTAACGCTTGAGCGACCGTCAGCAATTACGATTTCGTGAGCAACTGGGACTATACCATCAAAGTAAGATTGAAGGTCTCTTCTTCCTTCGCCTTCAACTTGAGTGAAGGTATCAACAGTCCAGTAATAACCGAGTTCTACAAGGTCATCAGTGTCAGTGATTAGAGAATTAGTTGGAGCTATACCAGCGTCAGTTCCGCCGTTACCACCGTTAGTAGTTCCGTTACCACCATTAGTAGTTCCGTTACCACCGTTAGTAGTTCCGTTACCACCGTTAGTAGTTCCGTTACCGCCGTTAGTAGCATCACCTACACAACAGTCACAGTCGCCATTATCATTGTAGCCGAGGCAAAGTGCCCATCTGTAACCATCTTCTAAGCAAGTAGGAGCTACAGTAGTCCATTCAGCGCCAGGATATTCTGGAACATTTGGACCGAGTGCAGGAATTACAACAGTAACATCATCACCATCGTCATCAGTTGTTACAGTAAAGCAGAAAGCACATTCAACGTTTGCAACACCATATTGTGAACACGTTGGGTATATTACTGTAACTTCACGAGTTTCAAGGTCACCACCATCTCCACATGAAGGACACTCAGAACAATCTGAACAGCATGGAGAATTACAAGTGCCATCGCCACAGATTGAACGGAAGTGTTGGTCAACATCATTAGCCAAACAACCGAAGTCACAGTCATCACAAACTTCACAATCTACAGATGAGAAGAATGCAGACCAGCCACCGTAATTGTCAGAAGAACGCCATACAACTGTACCTAATTCTTCGCCTTCGCTATCAAGAAGCGTTAAAGAAGTAACTTTATGTCTGTTATACCGAGGTTGGTTAGCTCTGAATGTAATTGTAAGATAATCATCAGCACCATTTACAAAAGTTGCAGGGTCATCAGGGTGATTTGCGTTAGAACCAGGTTCAGTAAATCCAGGAGTTTCATCTAAAGTCGTTCCATTAAAGAACGTTCCAAACGCTGATGCAGTACCAGCACCAAAACCAGCTGGACGACCCATCCAGATACGACCTACATTAAGTGAACCCGATGTGCAGTAAGTTACACCTGGGTTTACTGTTACAATCTCGTCATCAGCATCACGTGTTTGAATTAAAGGTACAATTTGTAAAGTATCAGTAGCACTATTATCAGCAGTAGCACCGAAAGTAAAGCCTGCTACATCAGATACACATACATTAGTACCTGCCACAAGTTCGTTGATGTTGAATCTGACTCCTCCTCTGTGAGGGTGGTCTTCGTCAACATTAACAACGTTTGCATTAGTGAAACCATGGATTATGCTACCACCACCACGTTCTGCAGTCGGGTGAGGATTAGCAACTGTTCCACCAACACGGTCAAACTCACATACTTCATAGCAAAGTGAAGTGTTATCACCAGCACATGGAATCAAGCAAATTGCACAACATTCGCAAATTGTTTCTTCACAAACGAGGCAACATTCACAAGCTGTAACTGTACACTCGATGCCGTCATAATCACAGCACACTACACAGCAGATGTCGCTATCGCACGTGAATTCAAAAGCAAAAGTAAGGGTTGCACTAATTGCCGAATTCATAAATGCAACATGAAGCGGTCTTACCGGACTAACACCCACTCTTCCATTAGCATCAAAACCACTTGCGTTATTGTTATAGCTAAAAGCTACGTTGATTTCAGTCGCTTCATCAGCACCATCAACTAACGCTGTCACCGGGAGTTCAACAACAATAGATGTACCACCAGTGCTTTGAGCGTAAATTGCATCGCCTTGGTCTGCATCAGCAGCAAGACCAATCGTTGCTCCATCCATCAAATCAGTCCAAACCGTCACGCCACGGTTTGTTGACGCTTGCGAACCATCAAGTGCAAAAACAAGTTGGATGGTATCAGCATCAGCGAAATTATCAGGAATTTCAAGACCTTCAAGAGTTAAATATCTGTTATTTGCATTATCAGTATTGATAACAACAAGCTCTACATTATCACCAAGACCAGTAATAGTGCAAGGCTCGCCACAATCAGGGTCTTCAATCATACAAGGGTCAGCTTGAGTACAATCGTCCGCATTACCACAAGTCCAAGTACCAGGTGTGCCAGCTACACAGCCATCATTACAAGCACCAGTTCCAACTGTAAAATCTGGACAAGTATCATCACCTGGGCAAGGACCGCCGTCACAGTCATCAGGGTCGCCACAAAAACTAGTCCCAGCATCATAATTGACACAAGTATCATCACCTGGGCAAGAATCAGGCGTTCCACCTGTCAATTCACAAGCAGGGTCAGGGATTTCACAAGGGTCATCACAAGCAGGGTCGTCTAACTCAGCCCGGAAATTCCAAAAATTCGGGTTGGAAGCATCAGGGTCGGCCACTGTCGTAATCATCAACGTAGGCACAAAAGTAAGTACCATTGCGATGGAGACGAGCAGTGAAAGAATGCGTTGTTTTGTTGAATGTTTCATTCAAAAAACCTCTCTTTCGTTTTCAATTTGTTTTAGTTTTCTTCTGCAATCAAATTTGATTGGAATAACGTTGAGTACAGTTTGAACTTACTCAACCAATTTAATCAACACAATCAATACAACAAGCTTTTGTCCTTTTGTCACGATGTGGTACACTAAAAAAATGCTATACCTTAACATACTATTAAACAAATAAGCAAAGCACACTGAATCAATCATGAAAGTAAATAGATTACAATCAAAAGCAACAGATTACTGTATATTGTATCATGTAGCTGAAAACTTGTCAAGTGTTTTGGATAAAAATATTCTACAAAAAATTTGGCATATTTGGCTTTTTTTTGAACACTTTCACCAAATCGCTTGTAAAAATGCGGTTTTATGCTTTGTGTAATTTGACGAAAATTCCAAAACATCAAGCAATTTTTGAATATTTTGCGAAAATGCTTGACTCTTTTTGTTTTGCTTGACTTACAAACATTTTTATGATATAATAGCAAAACAAGAGTTCAAGGGGGAGCTTGGCTTCCCCGAAGCTTAACGAGATAGACCACATACATATTGTACTATATAACTAAATTAGGAGTAATCAAATCAATCATGTCCATAAAAAATCTTAACCGTGAAAAAGATAATAACCGCGATTCCACTCCACCACTAAGGAACAAGTTCGATATAGATGAGGAGCTGGAATCACCTTTCGATATACGCCATTTTAAGCGAGCATTAGTTTACGCCTCTCGATACAAGGGGCGGATTGCGTTCGGGATTTTCCTGAGCTTGATTTCGATTTTAGCAGGATTAGCAGGACCTTTGCTTGCACTAAATGCAATCGATAACGCTATTCCGAACGGCGATGTTCCATTATTGTTCAAATTAGCAGGTGGAATGCTCCTCGCTACTTTGACTGGAGTTTTCTTCGCACAACGTCGCTCGATTGTTATGACCAAAGTCGGGCAGGATATTATCCACGATATTCGTGAAGATTTGTTCGCACATCTACAAAATCTCTCGTTTGAGTATTATGACACTCGCCCTCATGGAAAAATCTTGGTGCGACTCGTCAATCACATTAATTCAGTGTCGGAGCTTATGACTAACGGGATTATAAATTTTGTCATGGAAATGCTAAACCTTTTGTTCATAGCGGTGATTATGTTCTTTGTGTCATGGCAGCTGGCGTTGGTGATTTTAGGTGGGCTTCCGCTATTTGTAGGATTCCTGCTATTCTTGAAAAGCCGCCAACGAAAAGCATGGCAAGGTGTTTCTAATAAGACTTCTAATATGAACGCATATCTACATGAAAGCATAGTAGGCGTAAAAATCACACAGATGTTCTCACGTGAAGATGAAAACGCCGAAACTTTCGACAAACTTTCTAAATCGTATAAGAAAGACTGGATGAAGGCTGTTACTTATTCTCTACTCGTTTGGCCAGTAATCGACAATGTCGCAAACTTAGTCCGTGGTGCAATCTTTATAGTAGGTCTTGTATTCGTGGTAGGAAGCGGAGTGACTGGTGCAGCCACTCTAGGAACAGTTGCGGCGATGAGCCAATATTCATGGCGATTCTGGCAACCGCTCATCAACCTATCAAACCTTATGAACACGTTCATAACCGCAGTAGCTTATCTCGAACGTGTGTTTGAGGTGTTAGACGAGCCTCTAAAAATCACCGACAAACCAGATGCAGTTGAATTGCCACAAATTAAAGGCGAAGTTCAATTTAAAAATGTTACTTTTTCATACGAAACTAACAAAAGCGAAAATATCTTACAAAACCTTTCATTCACAATCAAACCAGGGGAAAGTGTTGCATTAGTAGGACCTACTGGTGCTGGTAAAACTACAATTGTAAATTTAATCTCAAGGTTCTATGACATAAATGAAGGTGAAATTTTGATTGACGGAACTAATATCTCTGATGTAAAAATTCCATCTTTGCGAAAACAGATGGGAATTATGTTGCAAGATAGTTTTATTTTTTCTGGAACTGTTATGTTCAACATCAAATACGGCAAGCGTGATGCTACTGATGAAGAGGTCTACACAGCTTGCAAAATAGTCGGAATTGATGAGTTTATTCGTGACTTAGAACATGGATACGACACTGTAATCAAAGAGCGTGGTGCAGGATTATCGGCAGGTCAAAAGCAGCTAATAGCATTCGCCAGAACAATTCTAGCAGACCCACGAATTTTAGTTCTCGACGAAGCAACCAGCTCAATCGACGCTAAAACTGAACGTAATATGCAAAAAAGCCTAAACTATCTGTTAAAAGGCAGAACATCGTTTATAATCGCTCATAGACTATCGACTATTCGTGAATGTGATAAAATTATGTACGTCAGCAATCAAGGCATTACCGAAGCTGGAACTCATGACGAACTCATAGAAAAACGGGGCGATTATTACGCTTTATATACCGCACAACAACAGGTTACCGCTATTGCATGAATTTGTGAAAACGCAACATCTAAAAAATTTACAGATGTTTTACACCAAACTACTTTTTGATTTTACTTTGATTTGTTATACTGTATTCATACCTAAAGAGAGGTGAAATGTTCGGTAACACCGCAGGGCGAAGCTCACAAAGAGCAATCAAACTGAACAATTATAACAAATGGACATCATTATGAAAATGTCCATCAAAGGAGTTGAATAGTATGAAAAAATGGAAAACAACAGTAGCACTATTAGCAATTTACTTTATCTCGGTTTCGGTATTGATATCATTTACAGCTTGCGAAAGCACCAGTACGGATGCCAACAATAGCCCGAAGTACGTATTTTTTATCATCGGTGACGGATTTGGTGTATCTCACATGACTGCAACATCATTTTATTTAGGACAAAAAGAACATAGAGGCGAAATTAGGAGCGAAAAACTTAATTTTATGGAATTTCCTTCGGTAGGGCTTATCGCTACTTATGATGCGGGTTCGTTTATCACAGACTCAGCATCAGCTGGAACTGCCCTTGCTTCTGGTGTCAAAACTTATACCAGCTGGGTTGGAGTAGACCGCAACAGAAATCCAGTACCTTCAATAGCAGATTTGCTTTACGAACAACATCAGTATCGAATTGGAATTATCGCTGATGTTCAGCTAAATCACGCAACCCCTGCTTCATTTTTTGCCAATCAAGATGACCGTTTTGCAACTTACGGCATAGCTTATGAAAGTGTAACAAGTGGATTTCATTTCTTGGGTGGTGGCGGATTCGAGCATTATGCTGGGCGCGAAGGTGACGAAGACAACATCTTTGAAATAGCTGGCGAACTTGGTTTCGCTCATATTAACACGAGTGATGCCCTAAACGCTCTCACGCAAAGTGCTGACGGTAATGAACGTGTAATCGCAACAAATCCAAGGTTGGATAGCAGCCAAGGATTGTATCATGTAATTGATAGAGATAGCACTTGTTTTTCAATTGCGAATTTCACCTCAATGGCAATCAACGTCCTCACAGAAAACAATGACGATGGTTTTTTCTTAATGGTTGAAGCTGGTAAAATCGACCATACGGCTCACGAAAACGATGCAAAAGCCACTATTTACGAAACAATCGCTATGATTGAAGCAATTGATGTAGCACTGGATTTTTATGCACAACATCCAAATGACACGTTAATCGTAGTTACGAGCGACCACGAAACTGGCGGATTTTCAATCGGGAACAACGCCTTAAATTCTACCGCACCACTCGGAGCAGATGGAATTTATTTTGAAACGAACATTCATGTGCTTGACTATCAACAAATTTCAGCACGTGCATTAAATGCCATGATTCGCTCTGATTTTGTGGGTAACGAAGATGTCACTTTTGAAGAGGGGTTACAACTAATCCAAACGTATTTTGGATTAACGGTAGACGTACCACCTGCGGGAATAGACCCGATTATGCAGCTCACTGCAAGGGAACTGAACGCACTCGAAGCCGCTTTTGACTTAACGGTATCTGGAACGTCGTTCTTAGAATTTACCGAAGAACAACAAGCAATTTATAGTATGCTACTAACCCCGTTTGCGACTGAAACAGTAAGAATTCTAAACACAAAAGCAGGATTCGGGTGGACTTCTTCGATGCACACAGGCGAACATGTGCCAATCTTCGCAAAAGGTATAGGCTCTAACATTTTTACTGGTGTTTATGACAACACAGAAGTATTCTTTAAGTTCGCTGAAATATTAAATGTTCGGTTAGACTAAAAGGCTCTAAATACACAAACTGATATATTACCCCCCTGCAAACAGCTTGGCGTTGTTTGCAGGGGTTTTTGGGGGTATAAATATATATGGAATTTATTCGAAAAAACGAAAAAATCCAAGAAATCTTAACAAATGCAGGAATCGAAAACGCTACACAAGAAGCACGCTGGATTTGCGAATACGGTAAGGGCGATTTGCTGAAACTCGCTAATAGGCGTGCGAGTGGCGAACCTCTACAATACCTACTCGGTGAGTGGGAGTTTTATGGCTATCCCATCAAAGTAGGAGAGGGCGTTTTAATTCCACGCCCTGAAACCGAACTGCTTGTGGATTTAGCGAAAGAAGCACTCACGCCTTATTCCGAAAAGTATACAGTATTAGACTTGTGTGCGGGTTCGGGCTGTGTCGGAATCGCAATTGCCCATGAAATGGAGAAAATTAAAGCGCTTGGTTGTAACGTGATTTCAGTCGAAAAATCACCACAGGCATTCCAGTATCTAAAAGCTAATATCCAACTAAACGGCTTAGAAAACCAAATACAAGCAATACAAGCAGATGTTTTGGAAATGCAGTTCAATCAAAAAGCTGATTGTATACTAATCAATCCGCCATACCTGACAAAAAACGAAATGTTGACATTGCAAAAAGAAGTCACACACGAGCCTGAATCAGCATTATATGGTGGTAGTGAAGACGGACTTAATTTTTATCACCGATTCTTTGCAAAATGGAGTGATATTATAAAAAAGACACGCTTATTCGCTTGTGAAGTAGGCGATAATCAGGCAGAAAACGTCGTGCAAATACTCAAAGAAATAGGAATGTCCTCGAAAGTTCGCAAAGATTTAAGTGGTGTTGCTCGAATTGTGTATACAAATATCTGATATGTGTCTTTTAAATATTGCTCCGCAACGAAACTCTTGACAAGAGTTTTGCGGTTTAATAATTCATAAAAAATCAAAAAAAGTGTCAAAAAGGGGTTGACAAGCTGTAAAAAATATGATATACTATTGTATGTTGTGAGTTTTAGTGCTTATGACATATAGAAGCAGGCGTACCGAAGTGGTCATAACGGGGCGGTCTTGAAAACCGTTAGGGCGAAAGCCCACAGGGGTTCGAATCCCTTCGCCTGCGGTAATTTTTAACAACCACCGTATTATTTACGGTGGTTGTCTACTTATTCATACAAAAATTCTATGGTCAATCAGTTTAATAATACTCCGCAACGAAAGTCTTGTCTAATCGTGCGAAGCCCGATTAGGACTTTCGTTGCTCAAGATGCCCCTGTTTCTCGTCTGCCTGTGGCAGACAACCGAAACTGTTGGGCAGTATTAAACCGCAAAAAGTCAAGACTTTTATTGCGATTTAATAATACTCGAGCATTATTAAACTGACCGACTATATCAGGAACTTATATGTTTATACAAATCAATTCAGTAGGGCTATTCGGGATGAATGCTTTTCCAGTTGTCACCGAAATCAATGCCCAAAAAGGAATGTCAGAGTTCTATATAGTAGGATTAGCTGACGCTTCTGTTCAAGAAAGCAAGCAAAGAATTTTGTCTGCGTTATCTAACACACAAATCAAGTTAGCAAACAAGTCACTTATAATCAGCCTTACACCTGCTTCTATTAAGAAAGCGGGGTCTTCGTATGATTTAGCTATTTTAACAGCAATCCTCGCAACGCAGGAAGAAATTGCGATTGATTTAAGCAAATCTGCTTTTTTCGGCGAGGTCAGCTTAGGAGGCGGAGTGAACCCCGTACTTGGAGCTTTGCCTATGGCAATTGAAGCGCACAAAAACGGCATTGAACACCTATTTCTACCCTACGAAAACGCCGATGAAGCGAGTGTGGTTAAGGGACTAAAAGTCTACGGAGTAAAACACATTGCTGATTTATACTGGCATTTGAAAGACGGACAAACTCTACCAGTTCATCAAACGTATCAACCGAACCCAAACCTCGAACGCGATTTTGCTGATTTCGCCGACGTTAAAGGACAAGAAAACGTCAAGCAAGCTCTCACAATTGCGGCGGCTGGATTCCACAATGTGATTATGTTAGGTCCACCCGGAACTGGAAAATCAATGTTAGCAAAACGACTACCTTCGATTCTACCAGCTATGACTTTTGAGGAAAGTATCGAAACAACCGGGGTATACTCAGTGGCTGGAACGCTTGACAAAAACGCACCTTTAATAACAGAACGCCCATTTCGACCAGTAAGTCACACAGCATCTTCCTCAGGGCTTTGTGGTGGAGGGAGCGTTCCTAAACCGGGAGAAATTTCATTAGCACATAATGGAGTTTTGTTTTTAGACGAGCTTCCAGAGTTCGACCGTCGAACCCTCGAAACGCTTCGACAACCTGTAGAAAATCGTGAAATCGTTATTTCAAGAGCGAGCGGCTCGGCGACATATCCATGTAACTTCATGTTAGTCGCCGCTATGAACCCCTGCCCTTGCGGAAATTTTGGACACCCCGCCAAGAAATGCACCTGCTCCCCTCTTGCTGTGAGCAAATACTTAGGAAAAATCAGCCAGCCTGTTTTGGATAGAATCGACATTCAAATCGAGGTTAATCCAGTACTTATAAGGAAATTTCAGGCGATGGTGATTCATCAAAGCCAAAGGGCGAAACTTCAGCTATGATGCGCGAAAAAGTCGAACTCGCACGTGCTATTCAGAATGAGCGATATAAAGGCACTAAAATCAAATCTAACTCTGAACTCCCGTCATCGATGATGGCTGAAATTTGCGTTATGGATGATGTAGCAAAAAGTCTGCTCAAGAACGTGTTTGATAAACTCGGAATGTCTGCACGTGCATATGACCGAATCCTCAAAGTAGCACGAACAGCAGCTGATTTAGACAAAAATGAAGTCATCACCAAAAAACACGTGTCAATGGCGATTAGCTATAGAAGCCTTGATAGAAAATATTGGAGCGGATGAACTTTTAATATTTCCAATAAGTTAAATCAAAAACGGTTGACTCTCGTCAACCGTTTTTATTATTACGTTATTTTTTACTCCCCAAGTTGGACTCGAACCAACGACCCTGCGGTTAACAGCCGCATGCTCTACCAACTGAGCTATTGAGGATTATCTGATTTGCAACTAATAAGAAGACAATGAAATAATTTGTAAGAACTCAAAAATAGAAAATAGACAAGGCGTCACCCGGATTTGAACCGGGGATCAGGGTGTTGCAGACCCATGCCTTACCACTTGGCCATGACGCCGTCAAACAGTTCTCTAATCATTTTATGATTCTTCTTGATGCTTTATGATTTACTTATTGAAAGTTCGGGTGTAATACCCCAGACGCACTGCATCGGTTCTCTCGAACGAAGCGAGAGGGGGCAGGGTAGCTCTGCGGTGTTACCGAACATTACAACCGAACATTACAATTGCAATAATCAATTAACCGTCTATAATTATATCACATCATTTTTGTATTGTCAAGTGTTTTTTGAAACTTTTTTCGTTTTTTTTGAAAAAAGTTCAAAAAAAAACTTTTATTGGTTGAATTTGTAAATATTTTTTTGCTTCGTTAGAGATACTGAACTGGCTCTAAAAACCGTGCTTCAAAAACACAAACATCGAAAACAAGAAAGCAAGCCATCTATTCAAGACAGCTTGCTAAAACTTCTATTATTTATAATCGTACAGCTTTTTTATCAACAACAAGTGATTGGTGCTAATGTAATTATATCACATCTTTTAGGACTTGTCAACCCTTTTTATCACAAAATATTAAAAGTTTTCGATATTTTTCAACTAACTCCCGATACGAGGGTTATCTCATCTCAAAATGCACAACATTTCCATGAAAATCAAAAAAACGAACCACGTTTATTTTATAAAACAGTTCAAGTTTAAGATTTATTCCACGCCACAATGGATTCGAACCATTGACCTACCGCTTAGAAGGCGGTTGCTCTATCCAGCTGAGCTAGTGGCGCATTTTCACAACCGTGTAACATTTATATCATAAATTTTAAGATTCGTCAAGCAACTTGAAATAGTGCTTCGTCGAGATACCCCACTCCAGACGGGCAAAGCCCGCCTTTCGGGGGGGTACTCTTGTTTTGCTATTATATCATATTTTTATAGCCTTGTCAATAGTTTTTTGTGAACTTTTTGCGATTTTAAGTATAAATTAAAACCGTATTCTTATATTTTTGTTTTTATTTTTTCAAAATTCATAAAAAAACTTGACTTTTTGGAATTTATAATGTATAATTAAAAGAGTTTTTATATTTTAATGAGAGTTAATGAGAGATTATTTAGTTAAGAGAGGTGGTATATTATGGCTATTATTTGTACAGAACCGTCACACACTTTTGGAGAATATCTTATAATCCCAGGCTACTCATCTAAAGAATGTATTGCAACGAAGGTTTCGCTCAAAACCCCAGCCGTGAAGTTCAAAAGAGGGGAAGAGCCTGCAATAAGCCTGAATATTCCGCTTGTATCTGCGATTATGCAATCGGTATCTGACCATAACATGGCAGTAGCGTTAGCACGTGAGGGGGGCGTTTCTTTTATATATGCTTCACAATCGATTGAGTCTGAAGCAGCGATGGTTTCACGTGTCAAGAACTATAAAGCAGGGTATGTGGTTAGTGATTCTAATCTACGCCCTGATGCCCTTTTGTCTGACGTGCTTGCACTCAAAGAAAAAACTGGGCATTCGGTTATGGCTGTTACTGAAGACGGTACTGAAACTTCAAAACTACTCGGTTTGATTACGAGTAAAGATTATCGTGTATCAAGAACAACCCTAGATACTCCAGTAAGTGAATTTATGACACCTTTTGAAAAACTCGTCACTGCACCAGACGGTATTACTCTTTCTGAAGCTAATGACATCATCTGGTATAACAAAATCAACGCTCTTCCTATTATTGATGAAAAACAAAACCTTAAATATTTCGTTTTCAGGAAAGACTATGAACGTAATAAAATCGACACAAATGCTTTGATTGATTCCAAAAAAAGCTACATAGTCGGTGCAGGAATAAACACACGTGACTATGAAGAACGTGTTCCAGCTTTAGTTGAAGCTGGTGCAGATTTACTCTGTATAGACAGTTCAGAGGGGTTTTCGGAATGGCAAAAACTCACTTTAAACTGGGTTAAATCGAAATATGGAGACAGCGTCAAAATCGGTGCTGGTAATGTGGTAGACCGAGAGGGGTTTAGGTTCTTAGCAGAACAGGGGGCTGACTTCATTAAAGTAGGAATAGGTGGCGGCTCGATTTGTATTACTCGTGAGCAAAAAGGAATCGGGCGTGGACAAGCTACCGCTATAATAGAGGTGTGTGACGAGCGCAATCGATATTTTGAAGAAACAGGAATTTATATTCCAATTTGTTCTGACGGTGGAATAGTCAACGATTATCATATGACCCTTGCACTTGCGATGGGAGCTGATTTTATCATGTTAGGGCGATATTTCTCAAGATTCGATGAAAGCCCTACCAATAAGCTCATGATTAACGGTACGTATGTCAAGGAATACTGGGGCGAGGGTTCAAATCGTGCTCGTAACTGGGAAAGGTATGATATGGGTGGCGACAAGAAACTGACTTTTGAAGAGGGCGTAGATAGTTATGTTCCTTATGCAGGCTCACTAAAAGACAATGTAGAACGTTCGCTCTCTAAAGTGCGTTCAACTATGTGCAACTGTGGTTGTATGACTATACCAGAACTTCACAAAAACGCAAAACTTACTCTTGTTTCACCGACGAGTATAGTTGAGGGTGGAGCTCATGACGTTATTTTGAAAGAGGGACGTGCTGGTAGCGTTGAGTGATTTTAAAGATTGTCTGCCACTGGCAGACGAGAACAGGTGCATTTTGAGTATCGAAACTCGCCTTGCGACTTACCGTAAGGCACAAGAGTTTCGATGCGGAGCATATAGTAGGAGGGTTCATGCAACATCTCGCATTATATCGAAAATATCGTCCGCAGACGTTTTCACAAGTTATATCGCAACCACATATAACGGTGACTTTGCAGAATCAAATCAAAAAATCTGACGATGGAGTTCAAAGAATCGCTCATGCTTATTTGTTTATGGGTTCAAGAGGGACTGGTAAGACGAGTTGTGCTAAAATCTTAGCGAAAGCTATTAACTGCACTAATTCAGCTAATGGTGACCCTTGTTTGACTTGTGAGGCCTGCAAAATCGCAAATACTTCTACCGATGTTCACGAAATTGACGCTGCTTCTAATAGCAGGGTTGAAGAAATGCGTTCTTTGCTCGAAGAATCGAGCTATCTCCCTGCTGAACTAAAGTATAAGGTTTATATTATAGATGAGGTTCATATGCTTTCGATTAGTGCTTTTAATGCACTGTTGAAAACACTCGAAGAACCTCCACCTCATGTGGTTTTTATCTTGGCGACTACAGAAATCCACAAAGTCCCTGCGACGATTTTATCAAGGTGTCAGCGATATGAGTTTAATCGAATTAACGCTGATGATTCAGCCAAGGCACTCATTGCAATTGCTGAAAAAGAGGGGTTCACACTTGAACAAGATGCGGCTGGTCTAATTTCAAGATTATCTGATGGTGGAATGCGTGACGCGCTCTCACTACTCGATGTAGCGGCATCAGAAGCGGCTATTAAAGGCAGTTCTATAACACAAGAAGTTGTGAGAAACTGTGCAGGAATCGCTGGTAAAGAACACGTGTTTGCGATTACTGACGCAATTGCAAAAAAAGATGGTAAAAGTGCATTAACAATCATTTCAGGTCTGTACGCAAAGTCAAAAGACCCATCACGACTTATTGACGAATTGTTGCAACATTTCAGAAATTTAATGCTCGCAAAACTTATGCCAGATGATTTTTCGCTACTCACCGCTTTGCCTGAAGAGTACGACGATTACAAAAATCAAGCCAACCTGTTCACACTCGAAAGCATTTTAGACGGACTCGACAAACTCGAGCGTTGTTTGCAAATCAAAGGGCGTAAAGTTGAATCGGAAATCTGTATCATGCGAATGTGCGTTGACGAAAGAACATCTGGAGGTGCTGGAAAGTCTGAGAATACAACTGTTAGCTTTCCGACTATGACCGTTGCGACACCCACTCCAACCCCAGTGGTGACACCTTCTGTTGTAGCAACTGCACCGAATGTCGAGCCTACACCAACGCCATTAGCTGTGACAGAACTAACACCAGTCACACAGTCGCCTGAAGAAACACCAAAACCGCAACCTGAACAGCCTAAAATCACTGGAAGAAATACATCGCAGCTCGCTAAATGGGCTGACTGGAATGTTGTTCTCGAAAAGCTCGACCCATATAGAGCTTCCATGCTCGAAGAAACAAGTGCTGGACTTAGCGGAAGAACACTTGTAATAACAGGCGGTGAAGTTTTACAACACTTTTTCGATAACCAAGATAACATTGCGGTAATTGAAAGAACGGTTCGCGAAACTACAAATCAAGACTATAAGGTTGTATTCGATAATATCGAAAGTGGCGGATTTAATAATGAATTTTCAAAAGTTGAAGAGACAATAACGGTGGTATCAACATCACCGGCTCCACCACCAGCGAAAGCACAATCACCAGCAGTCAGAAAAATAGAATTATTTTTAGCTGAAGTAAAAACAGCGGGAATAGAAATAAATTAGAAGCTGTATTCATAGACTGAGTTGTTTGGATTTTGAGTGAATTTTTCGCCAGATAAGGCGAATTTTCGCAGTAGGCTTTGTGCCTTTCAAGAAAATTCAACGCAGTATGGCGGAAAATTTGCCAAAATACGAACGGCTTAGGCTATGAATACAGCTTCTTATAAGAAATCAAAGAAATTATAAGGAGAACTCAAACCATGAAAGCAAGATTACCACAAGGATACGGCAAAGGAAATGGTGGCATGAATTCAATGATTAAACAGGCACAAAAAATGCAAGAAGATATGCAGGTGCTACAAGAAGACTTAAACCAACGTGAGTATACAGCGACAGCTGGTGGCGGATTGATTGAACTAACAATGCTTGGCGATAAAGAACTAAAAAGCGTTAAACTAAATCCTGATGTTGTCGACAAAGATAGTATCGAAGATTTAGAAGATGTAATCGTAGCTGGTGTAAACGCAGTTATAACCAAAATCGAAGTGGAACACACCGAAGCTATGGAAAAACTCACTGGTGGGCTTAATATTCCAGGGATGTTTTAGGCAAAATTCTCGAAAAGCAGGCTTTGACTACTTGACCGAGCCACCCCCTACACTACTCCGAGCAAAGCTCGAGAGAACCGCCCCGAAGGAGCGAGGTATTACACCCGAACTTTCAATAAAATTTGCAGAGGTTTAAGGTTAAAACAAAACCGTCAAGAAGTGGCTTTGCCACTTCTGCGGTAGACGGTATGTTTTATAACACGTTGGTGGCAGAAAGGAATGGTCATAATATGGCAGAATACACCCCTGTTCCGCTACTTATGGCGGCGGAGCAGTTTGCGAAACTACCAGGAATCGGTATGAAAACAGCACAAAGATTGGCTTATCATATTTTAACACTCCCGATTGATTCTGCGAAAGAATTTGCAGCGGGCGTTCTTATGGCACGTGAGTCAGTTCGATTCTGTGTTAAGTGCCAAAATTTCACGAGTTCTAATTTGGAATCAGATTTAGAAACAGAAAATCTTCAAAATCAGGTTTGTTTGTGCGTGATTTGTCAAGATGAACATAATCGAAATCATAAAGTGATTTGTGTGGTCGAATCGCCCAAAGATGTTTCTGTGTTTGAACGCACTGGCGGATTTAATGGAGTGTATCATGTTCTGCACGGATTGTTGTCGCCTATTGACGGCACTCACCCCGAAGACCTTCGCATTCGCGAGCTAATGGAACGGCTAACTGAAAATGTAGATGAGATTATTATGGCAACTAACCCTACTGTAGAGGGTGAAGCCACTGCGACATATATCGGTCGACTTGTGAAAACAGTAGGTGCTGGCGAAATCAAAGTGACACGACTGGCTTATGGACTTCCAGCAGGTGCTGCTTTAGAATTCGCTGACGATGTTACGCTTACACGGGCTTTAGAGAATAGGAATGAGATTTAGAAGGGTAGTGACTTAATGTTAATCGAATTTACACTAAAAAACTATACGTCATTTTTTGAAGAAACCACTTTTTCAATGCAGGCTAATAATAGCGAAGTTTTGAAAAAGTTTAATACTTTCTCTTCTAATGGTTTTGGGCGTTTGCTCAAAAGTGCATTTGTTTTCGGTGCTAACGGAAGTGGTAAATCTAACTTTGTTAAATCAGCATTGTATATGCGTTCAATTATAGTGTCAGATTTGATTTTGCAAGGGCGCTTGTTAGAAGACAATAACTTTTTTCTCTTCAACACAGAATCAATCAATATGCCACGTGGTTTTGAAATGATTTTTGTTGCAAAAGATGATAAAATGTATAAATATGGTTTTGAGTTTCAAAAAGGTGAAATTGTGAGCGAAAATTTGGAATATAAGTCCAAAGGGAAAAAACCAGTTGTGCTTTTTTCACGCAAGAGTTCAAATTTTGAAGATATTACTCTTTCTGAACAAATGAAAGATGTTGAGATTTTCAAAAAAAACACACGCCCTGATACACTTTTTCTTTATTGGGGAAATGCTGGTAACAATAAATTCGCTCGAAATGTATTTGAATGGTTTGGAAATCTACAAATTTTCGATGCAACAAATTCAAATTCGCTTGTAAATATAACTTATGATTATATTAAAAAAAATGAACACGCAAAATCAAAAGTATTAGAATTCATACAAAAAGCTGATTTTGATATTGTGGATTTTGATTTCAAGGAAATTGAAGATGAACAAAACATCAAGCTTCTGAAAAAAATCGCCAGAAAGAATATTTTTGAAAATACCGCTGTTACCAAAAAATTAGAGTTTACCACCCAAAGGGCTTTATATAACGAAAGCAAAGAAAAAATTGCTGTTGTTGAATGTCAGTCTCACATGGAGTCATTAGGAACGCTAAAATTGTTTTCATTGGCTGGAGCTGTTTTAAGCACCCTCGAAAATGGTAATGTTATTTTTCTAGATGAAATTGATTCTAATTTGCACCCTAATTTAGTTCGATATGTTGTAGAATTGTTCAACTCAATCAGTCAAAATGCTAATAATGCACAATTGATTTGTAATACACACAATGCCCTGTTACTTGAAGAGGCTATTCGCATTGACCAAATCTACTTTGTTGAAAAAGATGAACGTGGGGCTAGTAGTATGTACTCTCTTGATGAGTTTAAGGGTGCTACTAAAAACAATCAACTTATGGAACAATACCTCATTGGATTGTATGGTGCTACCCCCAAAACACGAAGATTTCTACCATTGAAAGAACCTGTTCTGCAACCATCGTTACTTGATTAGGAGGTTGAATAATGCTAAGAAAAAATCGAGCAAAAAAACCAACAAAAGAAATAAATCAAATTTTAATTGTCTGTGGTGGTCAAACCGAAAAAATTTATTTCGATTTGTTTGCAAAAAAACTTAAAAATGTATCAGTTAAAACTGTGAATACTCATCCAAACTGCGACCCTATGGGTGTAGTTCAAAAAGCCGTTAAAGAAAAATTAAATTACAAAGAAATTTGGGCGGTTTTTGATTACGATAATGATAAAAAATTTAATGAAGCAATCGAAAAAGCTGAAGACCAAGGAATAAAATGTGCGTATTCAAACTTAGCGTTTGAATATTGGTTTTTATTGCACTACAAAAATATTTCAAGAGCAATGAATGAACAAAAACTTAAAACCGAACTTGGTAAAAAAGATTGTCTTGATTGTGAATACAAAAAGGATAAAGATTTTATAGAATTTGTTTACCAAAAAATCTCAAGTAAGACCGATACTGCGGAAAATCGTGCAAAAATTATCCACGAGGAGAATGAAAAAAATAATAATAACCCATCCGACTGGCAATCTTGTACGACGGTTTATATGTTGTCAAAATACTTACGCGAATATCGAAAAGCAACCACATAAATTAAATTTTGAAAGGGCAAAACAATGATTACAGTGATTAAACCAGGTGCGACCGAACCACAAATCCAAAACCTAATTACGTGGTTTGAAGCGAGAGGGTTAAAAACCAATATCTCTGAAGGAGAAGAGCAGACGATTATCGGGCTAATCGGCGATGTCACTAAGGTTGATATCGATTTAGTAGAGGGGCTTGAAATCGTAGATTCTGTCAAACGAATTAGCGACCCTTATAAACGTGCAAACCGCAAATTTCATCCCAATGATACGGTTGTAGATATTGGTGGTCACAAAATCGGCGGAGGAGAATTTCAAATTATTGCAGGGCCTTGTTCGGTGGAATCATCAGAGCAGATTTTGTCGGTAGCTGAAAGTGTTCAGAAATCTGGAGCGGCTTTGCTAAGAGGGGGTGCGTTTAAACCACGTACTTCTCCTTATGACTTCCAGGGCATGAAAGCTGATGGAATTGAGCTGTTACTCGAAGCTAAAGCGAAGACTGGTATGCCAATTGTCACTGAAATCATGAACGGGCTACATCTACCTATGTTTGAACACGTTGATGTCATTCAAGTAGGTGCTCGTAATATGCAAAACTTTGAGCTTCTTAAAGAACTAGGCAAAGTTCGTGGTAAAGCGATTTTACTCAAACGCGGTCTTGCGAACACTTTGCAAGAGCTACTGATGAGTGCGGAATACATCATGTCTGAGGGTAATGAAAACGTCATTCTCTGCGAACGCGGAATCCGTACTTTTGAAACTGCTACCCGTAACACGCTTGACTTATCGGCGGTGTCAGTTCTAAAAGAACTTTCGCATTTGCCAGTTGTGGTTGACCCTTCTCACGCTACTGGTAAACGCAACTTGGTTGAACCTATGGCAATGGCGGCTGCGGCTTGTGGTGCTGATGGGCTTATGATAGAAGTTCACAACAATCCAGCAGAAGCACTCTGCGATGGTGCACAATCGCTCACACCAGAACAATTTGACAGGCTCACCAAAAAAGTGGCCAAAATCAGAAAAGCGATTATATAAAGGAGAATAGTTGAAACAATGACTGTAGGAATAGTAGGGCTTGGGCTAATCGGTGGCTCGTTCGCCAAATCATACAAGAATGCGGGGCATACAGTTTTAGCCCTCGACACTGATGATAGTATTTTAGAATTTGCAATCATGTCAAACGTGGTAGATGGCAAATTAGAGAATGATAAATTTAAAGAGTGTGACTTGATTTTAATAGCACTGTACCCGACTGTTGCAATCAAGTTTTTGGAACTTTCTGCAAAGTTTATGACCAATCCAAAAACAACTGTGATTGACTGTTGCGGTACAAAGAAAAATATCTGCATTGCAGGGTTTGAAGCGGCGAAACAATATGGGTTCACTTTCGTTGGAGGGCATCCGATGGCTGGAACGGAACAATCTGGTTTCAAATTTAGTGATGCTGAATTATTCGAAGGTGCAAGCATGATTATCATCCCTCCAGAAGATAAAGTGAATGACATTGAGTTCTTAAACGGCATCAAGACACTGTTAGCCCCTGCAAAATTCGGTCGAATGACTGTTTCTAACGCGGAAGAACATGATAAAATCATAGCTTTTACTTCACAGATGGCACACTTGGTATCAAACTCGTTCATAAAAAGCCCAGTTGTGTCTGGACATAAAGGCTTTTCAGCTGGTAGCTATAATGACTTAACTCGTGTGGCGTGGCTTAATGAAGAGATGTGGACTGAACTTTTTATGGAGAACAAAGACAATCTTCTACACGAGCTTGATTTATTTATAACTTCTTTGCGTGAATATAGAACTGCAATTATGTCTGGTAGTCACGGTAAATTACAAGATTTGTTGGCAGAAGGCAAGCTCTTAAAAGAACAGGTTGACCGTAGAAACAGTGGCGGTGAAAACTCATGACAACTGTGTCAATAAACGCACCTTCTAAGAGTTATGATGTTGTAATCGGAAAAGGGCTTCTAAACACTTGTGGCGACAAAATAGCTGAAGTTTGTGGAGTTAGCAGTCAGAGTAAAGCCTATATTATCACTGATGATAATGTTGCAAAGTTGTATCATAAAACGGTTAATTCATCGCTCAAACTTAATGATTTTTCGAGTTCAGTAAAAACATTAGAAGCGGGTGAACGTTCTAAAAATTTTAAGAATTATCACGAATGCTTAAAGCGATTCACTGAAAAAAACCTGATTCGTAGCGATATTGCGGTAGCACTTGGTGGTGGGGTAGTTGGTGACTTGACAGGGTTTGCAGCGTCTACTTATTTACGTGGTATTAAGTTTGTACAAATCCCAACAACTTTACTTTCTATGGTGGATTCGTCTGTGGGCGGTAAGACAGCAATTAATATTGGTGATAGCAGAACCCACGGCGGTAAAAACCAGGTCGGAACTTTTTATCAACCAGATATAGTCATCTGCGATTATGATACGCTAAAAACACTTTCAGACTACATTTTTGCTGATGGTATGGCGGAAGTAATCAAACACGCTATAATCCGAAGTGAGGATTTGTTCCAGATTTTGCACGAGAACAAAATCACAGCGACTTGTGACAAAATCGAAGATGTAATCAAACGCAATGTCATAATCAAGCGTGATATTGTCGCCGAGGATGAACGCGACACTGGAATCCGACAGCTTTTGAATTTTGGTCATACCGAAGCCCATGGAATTGAAAAATGTTCTAATTATAGCATTTCTCACGGAAGTGCTGTCGCAATCGGAATGGTGATTGCCAGCCGTGGTGCGTTTGGTATGAATCTTTGTAGCGAAGATTGTTATAAACAAGTTCTCGATATGGTGAAAAGATACAACCTTCCGAGTAAGTGTGATTTCACTTCAGAACAGCTAATTTCCGCCGCTTTTTCGGACAAAAAACGTATTGGCGACAGTATTGCTTTAGTAGTGCCAGAGAAAATCGGACACTGTTACCTCAAAACTTTTAGCATGAATGAAATGGCAAGATTTATTAGAATAGGAATGGGCGAGGAAAGCTAAACAAGAATACCCCCAGAGGGGGAATTCGCAAAACGAGAGCCACAGTGCGACTGGCTCTGCCAGTCGGGATGTGACTTGAAGCTCATTTCCCCGTCGGGGTATCTCGACGAGACGAGACTTCAAGTTGCCTGCCGTAGCGAGGTGTTGGAGAAAATCGACATTTCAAATAATTTAGTGTTAATGGAGTAATAAGCATGAGTTCAAAACCAACTGTGACTATGAAAGTGTCGCCTTGTGAACAGGGTGGACTTAGTGGGCGTGTCAAAGCTATTCCCTCAAAATCAGTAGCACATAGAGCTTTGATTTGTGCAACACTTTCTAATATCGCAACCAGTTTTGAGAGCATCGCACAAATCGATTGTGAAGTAACATCAAAAGACATCGAAGTCACCACTTTGTGTATGCAAGCAATTGAGGCGGCACTCAAAAAGCGGAAAAAGAACGTCACTCTCCATTGTGGCGAAAGCGGGAGTACTTTTAGATTTCTTCTACCAATCATAGGTGCGTTGGGGTTGAATGCAGAGTTCAAGCTCGAAGGGCGACTACCTGAACGCCCTCTATCGCCATTATACGAAGAGATGGTAAAGCATGGATGTACACTTTCACCACAAGGTAGCAAGCTGTTCAAATGCAAAGGGCAGCTGAAATCGGGGCATTATATTATTGACGCTGGTGTATCGTCACAATTTATTTCAGGGCTACTGTTCGCACTTCCTTTGCTTGACGGAATAAGCACGATTAGGCTTTACGGCAAAACTGAATCGGCATCTTATATCGACCTCACAACCGCTATGATTGAGCGGTTTGGAATCAAAGTACATTTCGATGGTGCGTGTTTTATAATGCACGGTAATCAAATATATACTGCACCATCCGTTGAAGAAAGCGAAGGTGCGATTTTACCAGTAACAATCGAGGGTGATTGGTCAAACGGAGCGTTCTGGTTGAGTGCGGGGGCGATTTCCAATAACCCAGTGACTGTTATAGGATTAGACTTGGATTCTTGTCAAGGTGACAGGGCAATTCTGAATATTCTTGAAGCCTTTGGTGCTAAAATCGACATTTTTGATGCTAAAAGCTCACAAAATTCTAAGAGTTCTATAACAGTTTCAAAAACCGCTGATGGTCTGAAAGGCATTGAAATCGATGCTTCCGATATTCCAGATTTAGTTCCAATTTTATCAGTCGTGGCAGCTTATTCAAAAGGCACAACTATGATTTATAACGCAGGGCGTTTGCGAATCAAAGAATCTGACAGACTTGCAGCTATGACTGAAGTTCTGACAACCTTAGGTGCGACTGTAAAAGAAACAGATGATGGGCTTGAAATTGAGGGCAGAAAAGAATTAACTGGCGGAACGCTTTCGAGCCACAATGACCACAGAATCGCAATGTCGGCAGCGATTGCGGCGACTATGTGTGATGGTAATGTAATAATCGAAGATGCGGCAGCGGTAGAAAAATCTTACCCGCATTTCTTTGAAGACTTGCGGGCATTAGGCGGAATTTGCGATGAAGTCGCAATATAGAAATTAATAACGGGGGTTATAGTTATGGCTTCAGTTTATGGTGGACGTTTAAAGGTACAGATTTTTGGGCAATCTCATTCAACAGCGATTGGTGCAGTAATCGATGGGCTTCCTGCTGGAATCAAAATCGATATGGACAAGCTGAGAGCTTTTCTCAAGCGACGTGCACCTGGTCAAAGTGAGATTTCTACTCCAAGGAAAGAGGTTGATGAACCAGAATTTTTATCTGGTCTTATCGATGATAATACTACTTGCGGTGCCCCTTTATCGCTTCTGATTAAAAATACAAACATACGTTCTGGCGATTATGAAGAGCTTCGTGATATTCCACGCCCTGGTCACGCCGATTATACTGCGTTTGTCAAATACGGTGAATTTCATGATATTGCTGGTGGTGGGCATTTTTCAGGGAGATTGACTGCTCCTTTATGTGCAGCTGGCGGAATTTGCGTTCAAATCCTGCGTGATATGGGTGTAACTGTAACATCTCGTATTCTACAAATTGGGAGTGTTACTGACCCTGATTTGTTCCGCGAAGAAATCTTAAAAGCAAAAGAAGAGGGCGACTCAGTAGGTGGAGTAGTTGAATGTACTGTCACTGGTCTTCCCGCTGGAATAGGCGAACCTATGTTTGACGGAATCGAAAACTGTATTTCAAAAGCGATTTTCGGAATCCCCGCAATCAAAGGTATTGAATTCGGGAGCGGATTTGCTGGAGCCACTCTAAGAGGTAGCGAAAATAACGACAGCTTTGAGTGTGAAAACGGTGTAATTAAAATCAAGACTAATAATTCTGGGGGGATTCTTGGTGGAATCACAAATGGTATGCCAATTGTGTTCCGTGTCGCAGTAAAGCCCACTCCATCAATTGATATCGAACAACAAAGCGTGAGCTTATCACGTATCGAAAATACGACACTACAAATCAAAGGCAGACATGACCCTTGTATAGTTCCACGTGTGACTGTGTGTGTAGAAGCCGCCGCCGCAATTGCTGTTTATGACGGTATGATGCAGTCCACCATATCATTTTAAGTAATTTTAGGCGTTTTTCAGCATTTTTTGAAAATTTTTCATTAATATGTGTTGACTTTAGGGTACTTTTATGATATAATGATAAATGTACTATGTATGATTTAATATTATTGAGTTCTGAACTGGGCTTTTACAAGGGAGGGGAAAAGGTTGGCTGAAATCCGTATCGGGAAGAATGAATCTCTCGAAACCGCATTAAAACGTTTCAAGCGTTCATGTGCAAGAGATGGCGTTCTAGCTGAAGTTCGCAGGAGAGAGCATTACGAAAAACCTTCGGTTAAACGCAAAAAAAAATCTGAAGCTGCTCGTAAACGCAAATTTAAGTAATTAACGGAAATGACGTGGTGTTGAAATACATCACGTCATTTTAATAGGAGAGTATATAACGTATGCTATTCAAACCCACGATATGGATAAAAAATGTTTTTCAAATTGACAAAAAGCTACTTTACAAACTCGGGGTAAGAGGCTTGATTCTTGACCTTGATAACACTCTGTCTACCCATGGAAACCCGAATGCCGAACCTGGCGTTCCAGAGTGGTTGGAATGTTTGCGTCAACTCGGTGTAAAAATGTACATCGTATCAAATAATTATGAGGAGCGTGTTGCACCGCTTGCTAAAAATCTAAATCTTGGATTTATCTCATTTGGTCTTAAACCGCTACCTTTCGGAATAAGAAAAGGGGTTCGTGCATTAAATAAACACGGAATCCCTAAATCGCAGGTTGCGATTGTTGGCGACCAAATTTTCACTGATATAATGGGCGGAAATCTATATGGAATCAAAAGCATTTTAGTCGAACCTTTTGAAACGGAAGAATATTTTTCATTCAAAGCAAAACGCAAGATTGAAGATTTAGTATTCAAACGTGATTTTAGTAAACTGAATTAGAGCAACGAGAAAGTTATATTACTTTTCGAGGAGGGTTACATGATTGTTTTCGCAACCGCTGGAAAATCAAATAGTTTCAAAGGCAAATATCCACATGATTTGCCCGAACATCTCGAAAGCTATGGACTTAATGGGTTTGAAGTTCAGTGTGGTAGAGGCGTAAATGTCTCTGATGAAGTTTGCGATTTATTCACCGAACTCACAAACGCTGACAGATTGCATTTGAGCCTTCATGCACCCTACTTTATCTCACTTTCGAGTGTTGAACTCGACACCCGTGAAAAAAGCATTGGTTATATACTCGAAAGTGCGAGAATTGCTAAACGAATCGGAGCTAAGCGGATTGTTGTACACTCAGGCTCATGCGCGAAAATTAGTAGAGAAGTTGCCCTGGGATATTCACTCAAAACGCTCAAAAAAGCTCGTGCTATTCTTGATGAAGAAGGTCTTTCACAAATTATGATTTGCCCTGAAACTATGGGAAAAGTCAATCAACTCGGAACACTTGAAGAAGTCATCGAACTATGCTCTTTCGATGAACGGATGCTTCCATGTATTGACTTCGGTCACCTAAACGCACGAACTTTTGGAGGACTCAAAGGGCGTGGCGATTACGCAACAATTTTTGAGGCAATTCAAGACAAGCTCGGTAGCGAACGACTTAAACAAATCCATGTTCATTTTAGCAAAATCGAATATACTGTTCCCAAAATCGGTTCTAAAAGCACTGGCGGTGGCGAAAAAAAGCATCTAACTTTTGATGATTGTGGTGAATTTGGTCCCGATTATGAACCGTTTTTAGAAGAAGTCGCAAAACGACAATTACAGCCGTTTATAGTCTGCGAATCAAACGGAACTCAAGCTGAAGATTGTGCGGTTATGAAAAAATATTGGCAAGCTCAGGTCTAATAAATAAAATATCCCAGAAAGAAGGCGTAAGCTGTGAATAGCAATACTAAGACCATAAACAATACTGGCACTTTTCCTGTTGCGGGATTTTGTGCGGAATTTATCAAAGATACACTGGTGGATTCGTCGCAGGCGGCTCTCATCACATCACCTGTTAATCGCCAGTATGTGACTGGCTTTAAGTCATCTTATGGTGTGGTGGTGATTACAAAGAGTATAAAATATCTCCTCACCGACGGACGATATTACGAAAAGGCGACACAGAGCTTTTCGGGCTACAAAGTTGTGCTTATAAATGAAGTCAGCAGGGAAAATAATCAAGGATTAAAATCACGGCTTGAGCATATTTTTCTAAAACATTCGATTGATTCACTATTGGTCGAAAACACAGCGATGACCATTTCTGGGCTTGAGAGTTATAAAAAGATGTTCCCTTTTCTTGAATTTGATACGTCATCAAGATTGTCAGAGTTACTCACACGCAAACGTGCGGTTAAGACCAAGTGGGAAATCCAAAAAATTGAAGAAGCACAACGAATTGCTGAACGTGCATTCGGGAAACTTTTAAGCAAGTTAAAACCGGGAATCACCGAAAAGAAAATCGCAGCTGTGTTAGGATACTATATGCTTGAACTCGGAGCGGACAGCCTTGCGTTTGACATTATCGCTGCCTCAGGCAAGAACTCGTCAATCCCTCATGCAACCCCTACCAACAAACCGCTTGAGGACGGCGAATTTCTGATTTTAGACTTTGGTGCAGTGGTAGACGGTTATCACTCCGATATGACACGCACGGTTGCGGTAGGAAACGTCACCGACTCAATGAAACGAGTGTATGATGCAGTGTGGGCAGCAAATATTGATGCGTTAAAAGCTATTCGCACAGATATCACTGGTAAACTGCTCGATAACGTAGCACGCTCAACTTTGGAAGCATGGGGTTATGAGTCTTACTTCACACACAGCTTAGGTCATGGTGTCGGGCTGGAAGTTCATGAGAAACCACAGCTCTCGATTAAAGCCAAGAACGGAATTTCATTAAGAGAAAATATGGTAATCACAGTTGAACCAGGTGTGTATATACCGGGCAAATTCGGGGTTCGGATTGAAGATTTAGCAGTCGTCACCAAGAACGGTTGCAAAAATCTGACTAAGACACCTAAAAAATTAATTCATATTTAGACTTGACAAATTCAGTAAAATAGTGTATGATAATAGTAGAGTAAGTATAAATTAGACCTCTCGCTTCGCTCGTGAGAAACGACGCAGAGTGTCGGGGTATTACACCCAACTTTCAATAAAATTTAATATAAACGGAGGTTCAAACCAATGATTTCAGCAGGTGATTTTAGAAACGGAATTACTTTTGAAGAAGACGGAAATGTTATGCAAGTGGTCGAATTTCAGCACGTTAAACCTGGAAAAGGTTCGGCTTTTGTACGTACAAAAGTCAAAAACGTAATAAGCGGTTCAGTTGTAGAAAAAACATACAATCCTTCGTCAAAATTCCCACCAGCGTTTATCGAACGTCGCAATATGGAGTATAGTTACGCTGACGGTGACTTATACTACTTTATGGATAGCGAAACGTATGAGCAAGAACCGATTAATAAAAGTGATTTAACTGATGCGTTCAGATTCGTAAAAGAAGGTATGAGCTGTATGGTGCTTTCTCACAAGGGTAAGGTATTTGGGGTCGAACCTCCTAACTTTGTTGAGCTTGAAATCACCGAAACTGACCCTGGGTTCAAAGGCGATACTGCGACTAATACTTTTAAACCAGCTATTCTTGAAACTGGTGCAGAAATTAAAGTTCCTCTATTCATCGAACCTGGCGAAAGAATCCGTGTTGACACTCGCACTGGTGAATATATGGAGCGTGCTAATTAAAGGAGGTCTAATGAATATTTCAGAAAAAGTGGCATACATCACTGGTATGGCCGAAGGCATGAAAATTGATGATAGCACTAATGAGGGTAAAATCACTCTTGCAGTTCTTGATGTATTGAAAGAAATTTCACTCGAACTCGAAGAAATCGACGAAACGCTTGATGATATGGCGGAAGTTGTTTCCGAACTCGAAGAACAAGTAGAAGAATTAGAAGAAGAACTATACGGCAGTATAGACAGCAGTTACGATTGTGAGTTTGAAAATAATCTATACGAAATTACGTGTCGCAACTGTGACAATTCTATTTCGGTTGATATGAGTGTGCTTGATAGCGGTTCAGTCAAATGCCCGAATTGTGGCGGAAAGATTGAGTTCGATATTGACTTTTTGAGCGACGAAAGCTCTGAATCTAATGATGATGAATAAATATTATAAAATTTCATTTGATAAAGTTAGAGAATACGCCAAGCATGATTTGTCAGAATTGTTGTCATTTACAGATGTTAATGTTAAAGGGAAAACTTCCAAACAAAAACTAAAATCTGCTTCTAATGTTGCCAACGAAATGTATACAAAATGCTTAGCAGCTTGTTGCGTTGCGTCTGAAAAGGCTTTAGGGTTAACTCCTTTTGACGAACAATTGATGGCAGCATTAGCACTATATGAAGGCAAAGCAATAGAGATGAAAACTGGCGAAGGTAAAACGCTTTCGGCGGTCTTTGCTGCGTTTTTATACGTTAAATCTAATCATAAACTACACATTTTTACTTTTAATGATTATCTCGCAAAGCGTGATTATCACTGGATGAAACCAGTGTATGACCTGCTCGGGGTAAAAATCGCACTTGTCACCGAAAAGTCAACTTTTAAAGAACGTCAATTAGCTTATAATGAAGCTAATGTAGTCTACTCGACAGTTAAGGAATGTGGATTTGATTTCCTTAGAGACTTTATGGTTTTTGACAGTTCACAAAAACTACACCCTCACAGCCTTGAACAGGGAGAATTTAATTTTGATATCGCAATTTTTGATGAAGCTGATAGTGTTTTGATTGACGAGGCACGCATTCCGCTCACAATTGCGGGTGATGTTGATGCTACGATTAGCGATGAGTTTATGAAGGCATTTGAATTTGCGAAAACACTCAACGAAGATGATTATGGTATTAACCACGAGATTTTATCGGCATTTTTGACTAATGCTGGTATAGCAAAAGTCGAGAAATATTTTGAGATGGATAACCTCTATGATGATGAGAACATTGAGGTTCGTTGCAACATCGAAACGGCTATGAAAGCGTTGTTTTATCTTAGCGAAGACAAAGACTATGTAGTCAAAGGCGGTCGGATTCAGCTGATTGACACTTTGTCTGGTCGGATTGCACGTCACCGACTGTTCCCTGGTGCATTGCAAGCGGCGGTCGAAGCTAAACATGACTTAAAAGTTACCGAACGCGGAGTAGTTACTGGGACTATTCCTATTCAGTTTTTTGCACGACAGTATAGTCAAATTGCTGCGATGACTGGTACTGCAAAATTAGCCGAAGAAGAGTTTGAACTTTTGTACGGACTTGAGGTAAAGGTCATACCTCCTCACACACCATCAAAACGTGTTGATAATCCGCCTAAAGTTTATTATGATTCAGAGTCTAAATGGAACGCAATTGTCGAAGAAGTAGCACGTGTCCACGCTAAAGGTCAACCGGTGTTAATCGGAACAACGTCGATTGATGAAAGCGAAATGCTCGCCCAAAAAATCACTGAGCATTTAGGGGGACGACTAGAAATACCAGTCGCTGTCTTGAATGCTAAAAACGATGAGATGGAAGCTGAAATCATCAAAAACGCTGGTGTCTCTGGTACAATTACCGTTTCAACTAATATGGCTGGACGGGGAATCGACATCAAGCTCGGCGGTGCGGATGCTACTACGAACTGTGCGGAATACAAACGTGTCGTAGAAGCTGGTGGGCTTTTTATAATCGGAACAACTTTGTATGAAAATGCACGTATGAATGAACAGCTAAATGGACGTGCTGGAAGACAAGGGGATATCGGTGAAACGGTACTTTTCATAGCGCTTGATGACGAAATCATGGTGAAGTATGAACTCAAAAAATTAGTCGGAAAATGGAACTACCCTAAACCTACTCCCCATTCGATTGAAAAACGAACTATTCTTAAAGAGGTTAAGCGAATTCAACGAATTGCACAAGGTGCGTTACTCGCTGAACGCAAACGCCTGCTTAGATTTACTATGATTGGCGAAAAACACCGCGATGCGATTTTTCAAAAACGCTTGCAATATCTTGACGGCACACTCGACAAAGATGTGTCAAGTATTTGGCTCGAACACGCTGAAGACGATTATAACAAAGCAATAATTCAATACGGTGAAAGCAAAATTATCGAATTAGAGCGCAAGGTCATTCTATCATCAATTAACGAAATTTGGTGCGATTACCTCGAATACACATCAGAACTTAGAACTGGTATTCATTTGAGAGCAGTCGCTGGACGTAACCCCGCCGAAGAATATAATATAGATTGCGAACGATATTTCGAGGGGTTAGAATCTCGCTTAATTGAAAAAGTTTTAGAGATTTTAGAAGAAATCTTGACACTCCCAGAAAGTGATTCTATAAATAGTTTTAATGATTCAAAGCTGTTTAGACCTAAGAACGCACGCACTTTCCTTATGGACGAAAGTGGCGACGAACTCGTCCGCCGTCCAATCATGATGGGAATTTTAGGAGATGAATCTTTCACAGACGAAGAAGAGGAAAATCCAAATTCCGCTTCTGTGGAGAGTTCGTAGCTAAGAGCCTGTTCGGTATCTAAAACCTGTTCAATCTCAGAAACTTAAAAGTGCGTGTTTGATTAACACGCACTTTTGTTTTGAAGTTTGGGTGTAATACCCTGCCCCATTTGGGACGATTCTCTCGAGCGAAGATAGAGATACAAAGATTGTCAAACTTTCAGAGGGCAATCTTAAACTTTTGTGATTTTTGCAAAATTAGCCATGATTTTTTTAGTACCGACTTTATCGAACGCAATTTCTAATAACGAATCATTACCCATATCCGAAACGCTCAAAACCGTTCCTTTACCGAAAACTTTGTGATTAACACACTCACCTTCGGTAAATGTAAGACCTAATTGTGAGGGCGTACTTCTTGTACTTTCAATTCTTGTGCGTGGTCTTGAGTGTGACGAATGGGTACTCGATTTTTCGAGTGTTCGCAAATCGCTGCTACTGGTGTTATTAGAAGAAGTTGCAATAACTCGTCTGGTACGGTCATTTATTTGAATGTGGTCGGCTGGAATTTCTTTTATAAATCTCGAAATGCCGTTACGTTGTGTCATTCCAAATAACAACCGTTCTTTTGCAGTTATGATGTGTAAAATTGTTTTAGCACGCGTAATTGCAACATACATCAATCGGCGTTCTTCTTCTAAATCCATAGGGTTTGCAACGCTCCTGAATGACGGAAACAGATTCTCCTCTGCCCCGATTAGAAAAACACGTTCAAACTCAAGCCCTTTAGCTGAATGAATTGTCATCAGAGAAACTCTATCTTCACCCTGCTCATAATCGTCCATATCAGACGCTAAGGCTACTTGACCCAAAAAGTCAGACAAACCCGATTCAGGGTTTTCTTCTGCAAACTTTAGCGCTGCGGACTTTAGCTCATCGATATTTTGGAGGCGCTCAGCCCCTTCCTCGCCCTGCTTTTGAAGCATAGCTTTATACCCCGTCAGATTCACAACAGAGTCAATTAAATCTGGCAGGTTCTTGCTTTTATCGTTTGAGATTTCAGTCAATTCACCGAATACCGAAGCAAATTCTTTTAAAACACCAACTTTTTTACATAAGGACGGAAACTGGTCAGCAGTCGCCATCACATCAAAAGGGCTAATCCCAAGTTCGTTTGACGCATTTTCGATTTCAATTTGCGTAACATCGCCAATTGTGCGTTTAGGCTCGTTTACTATTCGGCGAAAACGTATAAAATCAAACGGATTGTCAAGAACGCTCATATAAGCAATTACATCTTTGATTTCCTTACGCTCATAAAATCGAACGCCACCGATTATTCTGTACGGAATCGATGCCCGTGCCAGCCCTAATTCAACCGTTCTCGATTGTGCATTAGTTCGATACAACACCGCATTTTTCCCGAAAGAAATGCCATTACCTTTACCTTTTTCGATTTCGCGCGAGATAAACATAGCCTCTTCATGTTCGTTCGCCAAGATATGTAGCTGGACTTTCTCGCCAGCATCTATCGTACTGTAGAGCTTTTTAGGTTTACGTTGTGTGTTCTTGCAAATCACACCATTAGCAGCACCAAGTATGTTCTGGGTAGAGCGATAATTCTGCTCAAGTTTGATTGTGTGTGCCTTAAACTCTTCTTCAAACGAGAGGATGTTTTCGATTGTTGCCCCTCTAAATCGGTAGATGCTCTGGTCTTCATCCCCCACAACACAAAGATTACCGTTCTTTCCCGCAAGAAGCGATACCAAACGATATTGTGCATAGTTAGTATCCTGATACTCATCAACCATGATATATCTGAATTTTTTTTGCCACTGTGAAAGTATGTCTGGATTTTTCTCAAAAAGCTCAACCGTTTTCATAATCAAGTCATTAAAATCAAGTGCATTGGCGGATTTTAAGCGTTGTTGATATAGCGAATACACCCTCTGTGCCGTTTCAAGATGAGAGTCACGTAATCCATTTTCATTAGTAATCTCAAAAAATTTAGGAGTAACAAGAAAATCTTTCGCTCTCGATATACTATGAAACACCGATTTGGGAGCATACACTTTTTCGGAAATATTTAAGTCTTTCATACATGATTTAATCAATCTTAACGAATCATCAGTATCATAAATAGTGAACCCTTTGCGATACCCGCCACTCACTACAGTAGTAGAACCATCGTTAAGCAAATTCTCGACTGGGAGAGTTTCACTCGCAATTGGTAAGCCAAACAAGGGCATAACAAAGGTCGGCTGTGCCGAGCTTTTTATGCCTGACGTCTGAAATAAATCTTCTGGTGTATTAAGCCCCTCAATTCCGTTTCTAAGAATCCTTACACAGGTTGAATGAAAAGTTCCAGCGTGGATGTCCTTAGCGTTTTCTATTTTCATTGATGACAGGCGTTCTCTAAGTTCACCTGCTGCCTTGTTAGTGAATGTCACCGCTAAAATCTGCCATGGGAGAGCAAGCCCCTCATTGATTATATTTGCGATTCGACAACAAAGAACCGAAGTTTTGCCGCTACCAGCCCCTGCAATAATTAAGAGTGCACCTTCTGTATGAAAGACTGCTTCTTTTTGCTTAGGGTTCAAGCGTTCAAAAAAATGTTTCATTAGACCTCCTCTGACAACAAAACAGCACCGCTCTAACACGAAGCGGTGTTGTAATTTATGCGTTCAAGCTACTCGCCATCAAGAGCTTCGGGGTGACGACTTCACATAGTCGACAAACAGCTTGAAGAACCTTGCCTCACCGAAATAACCCTTATAGTGGGAAGTGAATTCCCCCCTCTAAGGCATACTCTGGTTTTACTAATCTTGTAGGACAAGCACTTCTTTGCCTTTGTAGAATCCGCAAGCTGTACAAACTCTATGAGGGAGTTTTAGTTCATTGCAATTATCGCAACTTGAGAATGCTGGCGGAGTCAGCTTTGTTACCGCTGAACGTCTTGTATCACGTCTTGCACGTGAATGTTTTCTCTTTGGAACTGCCATCGTTTTTAACCACCTTTCAATAAATTGACACAAACGCTATTATATCATAAATTTTAAGATTTGTCAACAGAAATACAAAATTTTCAGTGAACTTTCGGTCGACAGCCTTTAAAGATATTTTTTGAGTGCTTCAGGAATTTCAGAAACATCAGCCGAGAAAGTCAACGTTATTTCTGTAAATTTGCCTGAAACTTCGTCCATTTTTTCGAGCATTTCTACAACTTTAGTCATATCACGTCTTTCATCTTCTCCGACGATTCTAAGGATTCCGTCAACGAAAATGTGAGTACAGTCATAGTCAGATGCCATGATTCCAGATACAAATCCCCGCATTCCGTCGCAATTAGCGATATTATAATCTTCGATATCAATCAAACGAACGCCGTGTCTGATTTCAGAATTAAGCGAACGTTTTGTTTGAATTGTCACAATGTTACCTTTGCTTTCAGCTTTTGCAACACGAATCGCCTCAATCAAGATTTTTGTTTTACCAGCACCTTTTTTTCCAGGAATAAGTTTAACCATTTTAGTCCATACCTTTCTGTCACTTAATAAGTGACATTAACCTTTTAATTTAGCCAACAATATTTCTTTTTCTTTTTCAAATCCAGATTTGCCAAGTAGTGCAAACATATTCTTTTTGTAAGACTCAACCCCTGGTTGGTCGAACGGGTTCACACCGAGCATATAACCAGAAATCGCACACGCTTTTTCAAAGAAATACAACAGATAACCCAGCTCAAACTCATCAAGTTTTGGGATTTCAAGAATCACATTCGGGGTTTTACCACCGTCACCACCTTTAGGAGTATGTGCCAACAAAGTCCCTTGGAACGCTTTTTCATTGACATTAGACATATTCTGCCCTGAAAGGAAGTTAAGCCCATCAGCGTTATCAGGCTCATCTTCTAAAAAGAAATCTTTATCAGTTTTGCCAAACCACACAACCGTTTCAAAGATTATGTTAGAACCGTCTTGCACATATTGACCGAGTGAGTGTAAATCAGTCGAGAAAACGGCTGACGCTGGAAAAATCCCTTTACCGTCTTTACCCTCGCTCTCACCGTATAATTGCTTGAACCACTCATTCATCATCATAAAAGAGTTTTCATAACTTACAAGCATTTCGATTGCAAAACCTTTGCGGTGTAGAATATTTCGTAACGCCGCATATTTGTAACATTCATTCTTAGCTATGTCTGGGACACTTGAATCTTTCATTGCAACATTTGCACCCTTTAAGAGTGCGTCAATATCGCAACCGCAGACTGCGATTGGCAATAAACCTACAGCAGTCAAAACCGAGAATCGCCCGCCAACATTGTCAGGGATTACAAAAGTTTCATAACCTTTTGCATCAGATAGACCTTTGAGAGTTCCACGTGCTTTATCAGTGACAGCGTAAATGCGTTCATTCGCTTTGTCGCCGTATTTTTCTTCAACCAACTTCTTGAATACGCGGAAAGCCAAAGCAGTTTCAGTAGTTGTGCCAGATTTTGAGACAACAATTACTGAAAAATCTCTCCCGTCAACTAAAGACAAGATTTCATTCATGTATGCTGGCGAAAGGCTACTCCCCGCAAAGTAGAGTTCTGGTCTGCCCTCTTTTTTTGCAGTTGAGTTATACAAAGTCCCTTTAAGTGCTTCAATTACGGCACGAGCACCTAAATAACTACCGCCGATTCCAAGCACAATTACAACTTCGCTATCTTTGCGGATTTTTTGGGCAGCCGCCTTGACACGTGCAAGCTCTCCCTTAAAATCGCCAGCACCAGTGACATAATCACTCGGCAAGTTAAGCCAACCTAAAAAATCATTACCAGCACCAGTTCCTGAATGAAGTGCTTCATGTGCGAGTGCACATTGTGGTGCGATGTTCGTAAGCTCGTCCTCACGGACAAACCCATCTAAAAAAGCAGAATTTACTTTAACAGCCATTTCAACCTCCACAACCCTTGTCCAAAACTTAGACACGAAAACCTTTAATTTCAACTACCTCAACATTCAACAAGTAGGACAATAGGTTTTTAACTATTATTCATATGTAAACATACACCATAACATTATACCACTTTTTTATATTATGTCAACCCCATATTATGAGTTTTTTCGTAAATTTTATTTTTTTTGAAATTTTATAGCCCAAACACATTTACACTTTGTCGAATTATACAACAATTAAACAAAGTGTAAATGTGTTGACTTACAATATCAAACATTTGCTTGACTGGGTAGTGTTGCATTGCTCCGCAACGAAAATCAAAAATATACTTCTTTCCTGCACCCCTCATTGAGTCGCTAGTGAGAACCGACGCTGAGCGCGCGGACGCTTGACCCCGAGAATGGCTGTTAGCAATATATCATTTTTTTAGGTGAATGTGTTATCTATCGTCTTGACTTTTAACAATACAAAATACAAAAGTCGAAATTTTGAAAAATATATTGACAAATCAAAATTAGTATGTTATAATGATTAGAATTATTGTTACCGTAAAGGTTTTTAGGGAGGAAATTTCCATGATTTTCAAAACGGCTGAAGCTAAAGGTTACATAAAAAAGTTGACATCTATTTTACTTGCTGTTGCACTAATTATGCTCGTGACAATATCATTTACAGCGTGTGACGATGAAGAAAACAACGGAACTACGACTGATGAAGGCAGTGAAGATAACGGCACTGACCTAAGTAATGAAGACGAACAACCTGCCGAGCTGACACCGCAGAGAGTGGGTTTCATCTATTCGGGTCAGATTGAGGGTTCAAGCCACAATAAAATGTGGGAAGATGCTCGTGCTAACCTTGAAATGCAACTTGATGCTGATACTTTCTATGTAGAAAACGTGTTTATCTCAAACTTCGCTGAAGCGGTAGATTTGCTCGTAACTTATGGAGTTGATGTAATCATATCAACGAGTCATTTCTTCGCAAACGCTGTTGAAATTGAATCAGTTAATCACAGAAACATCGTTTTCATCAGCTTTGGTGGTGAAACCGTTTCACCGAACTTGATTGCTTTTGTATCACACCTATACCAACCAGCACACGTAGCGGGTTTTGCGGCAGCTCATAACACTGCTGTAGGTGTTGATTCTATGGGAATAATTCTTGATTCTCGTATGCACAACGCACACGGAGTGGTCAACTCATTCATTCAAGGTGCTAAATTCAACTTCTTGGCAGGCGTTACTATTCATGTTCGTTTAGTAAACTCACGCAGTGTTGAAGAAGTAAGACAAGCTGTAGACCAACTGATTGCTGAAGGTAACGACACTATTTTTGCATACATCGACACTGAGTATGCGATTACGTACGCCGAACAACGTGGTGTGAACGTGGTGGGTTTTGCCAACAACGTCCCACAGTTAGCACCGAACAATCATATCGCTGGACTTTACTTTAATGTAAACTCATACCTTGTAGAACAAGTTCGCATAATCCAAAATGAAACGTTTGTACCGTCAGTAACACGTGGAGCTTTATCGACTGGTCACGTACGCTTATCAGCAATAAACGCTGACCCTATGGTTGTTGAGCCTGAAACTCACGACCTAGCTGGTCTTATTCACGAGAGAGTTTCAGAAGGAACTGCGGCAATTTTTGCAGGCGAAATTATGGATAATCATGGTGAAGTTCAAGTTCCAAATGGCGTAACACTGACTTCGAGGGAGATTTTAGACCTAAACTGGTTTGAGCATAGCATTGGCGGTAATATCCACAACCTCACTGTGCCGATTGCCAACCTCCCAATTGTTCCGCTTATTATTGCAAGATAGAATGATGAACAAATTCTACTCTTACGCTAAATTAAATCTCGATTTAAAAATTTGCGGTATCAGAGAAGACGGCTACCACCTATTATGTACCACAATGCAAGAAATCGACCTTTGCGATACAGTCGAAATCATGCTATATAAACGCTTAAAAAAAACTAAAGAAGTTTTTTTACTCAGTAGACAAAATCCCCGCTCTATTGATGACTTAATAACTATTCATAGAACTCGATTACTACCTAAAGTTAAGGTAAGCTGTGACTGTTCGCAAATTGCAGGGAAAATCCCTGATTCTAACAACATTGCTCATCGTGCGGCATTACTTTTCTTACACGAAGCACGCGAATCGCCGTTGTTTGACAATATCACGCTTATAACAATTCATATAAAAAAACAAATCCCGCTTATGGCGGGATTAGGTGGTTCAAGCACAAATGCAGCGACTGTTCTAAAAGGATTAAATGAAATTTGTCATGATTTTTTTAGTCAAGACCAGCTTATTCAAATGGGAGTACAACTTGGTGCTGATGTGCCTTTCGGAATCGTAGGGGGACATGCTTTGTGCGAAGGAATCGGCGAGAAAATCACGCCACTGCCAGATTTACCACCCACGTTTTATGTGATTGTTCAACCAAATTTTGTTTGCGATACCAAGACTGCGTTTTCTTTGTATGACAAAATCGGAAAGCCAAACAAGGGCATAACAAAAGTCGGCTGTGCCGAGCTTTTTATGCCTTACGTGGAAAAGCCTGTAAATTGCGAATTTTACGCTAATGAGTTTCAGGCTTTATACGCTGATGAACGTATAGAAAACCTCTGCTACAAGCTCCAAGATTTAGGTGCGGACATCGCATCGCTGACTGGTAGTGGGAGTGCTGTTTTTGGTACCTTCACTTGTGAAAAACTTGCGAAAGCGGCTGTCACAAAACTCGAAAAATCAGGCGAATATCCGTTTGTTTGTTTGGCGAGGAATCATAACAGCGCCAAGCTCCCATAAACTATAAGAGATAGACCTGAAACAACGTTACTCCAGACCGCTGGAATACGCCTAACACGTCGTATTCTTGATAGATAGAATGATAATGCCGAATATGCAAAATGTGCTAATCCAATCGTGAGCGGAATTGCAATTGTCGAGCTTTCGCCAAAAGTGAGTGTTACACCAGTGGTAATCAGCATAGCTTCAAAGCTCATCACCAGCCCAATTAACACAAATGTTTTAGCGGAACTTGTGATTTCTTTTGATTTTTCTGCTGTTTGTTTCTTAAACGCACTTTTTGCAAAATAGCTCGCAATATACCAAATTCCGAGGGTTATAAAAGTCACTCCCACAATCAAATCTGGCGAAAAAGGAATGTGTTCATAAATCCTGCCAGCTATAAAAAAACCAGCCATACATAGAATAAGTAGAAATGCGTTAATGAACACAAGGTAGCTGAATTTGAACTTTTTCTGTAATCCCAACGAAATTCCGATAAAAAATGCGTCTATTGATACAATCAATCCAGATAAAATAGCCATTGTTACCTCCAAAAATGTCAATTGTCGTATTTCGACACGTTATGACTAATCATATGCAAGAATTACTGTAAGTGTTACAAATTGACGCAGAAAGCGAGGAAAACTACTTGACTGCTACACAATTTTTGCAAGAACTAAAAGATTTAGAGCTTACAAGGAAAGAGTTTCTCGCACTAATCGGTCGCACAGCGATGAATAATGTGAGTTATCTCGAAATCAAAAATAACCCTGATTTAAGTTTTGAACAACTTGTAAGTATTCTCGAAAATTCGCCCATTTCCACTGGAGATTATGTTAGCTTGTTGAACACCGCACGCACACGCCAAAGCCAAAAGCTACTTAAAAACCGTCGCCACGAACTCGAAGAACGCCTCGAAAACCAACTAAACTCAATCGTTACTGGAAATGTTTCCCCGGGTACGCCTGCCGAAAACGTCGCCGAAGAAATATTATCTCCAGTACTGCCACTCGAAGAAATAACGCAAGTCGATAGCGAATTAGCACTTGCCGAAATCGCCATTACTGAAGTTTCTGAAGAACACGACACCAACCTCACTCCGAAATTCACTAAAAACAGTATATCCAGC
This sequence comes from Oscillospiraceae bacterium, assembly GCA_009786985.1. Lineage (GTDB taxonomy): Bacteria > Bacillota > Clostridia > Oscillospirales > Ruminococcaceae > Ruminiclostridium_E. The sequence continues at coordinate 10,602 of WRGW01000109.1, read as the reverse complement.
GATTCTGACGAATATGGCGAAAGCGACGATTTTGATAATAACGCTGCTTACGAAAATCTTCCACGTGTGATTTTTTGTAGCTCAATGGCGGTTACTGTAATTTTTTTGAGCTTTTTTCTGCGTTATATCTCGACTGGAGAATGGGGATTGCAAGGGCTTCAAAACTGGATACCTCAGAGTTATGCTGAAGTATTTGAACTCCAGAGTACGCAACGATTGTACTATTTTGGCGGCACGTATGAACAAAACACAGCTCGAACGTCAACAAAACCGCTTTTTAGAGCGGAACGTTTCAACCGAATACAAAATCCGCTCGCACAAAATCTGAGTTCAGAAACAGCGTTTATTACCGTTGCGAGTGAAGTGTACGTATTCAAAGCAAACACGAATAATGAAAACGCAATTATTCAAGCAATTGCGATTAACGCTGGTTTATTTGAAACTGCACCAACATTTTCACGCACAGGCGGTGAACTGCTAGGCATTTTTGTAAACGAACATAAATTATACGCAATCTATAGCGAACTTAGGCAGACCAATCTATATTTCCCTGAAACCGACTCTAACAATCAAAATAACGGGGAAACCTTTATATTCACACAGCCACAAACTGTGGTATATGAATTTTGTGCACTCGAATTTACTGGCGAACCCCTCCACATATATATGTTTGACGGTATGTTCAGAGAACTTGCTCTAAATGAACATCGTGGCGGATTCTTGATTTTTGCCGACTATATGCCACGAAATAACATCAATCCTAACGAGTATGACGGTTTTATCCCAAGTTACAGCGAAAACGGCAATGAAATGCGTTACGTTCCGCTTAGAAACATAGAGTTTATGCGTGGTTCAGAATACGCGAATATGACTGTGATTGGTACATTCGACGGTGACGGTGATTTTACTATTAACGCTGTTTCGGGCGAACGCCCGTGTTGGCTCGAAACTTTCCAAAACTCAATCATTATGGGATTCTATAACGAACGCCAAAATCAAACCCAACTCCTGCGTATGGGGCTTATGAGCGGTGGCGGACTCTCTCAAATAACAACCACTTCATGGACAAACGTCCGCGGTAGAGTAGAACTTGGATTTTTAGACGAACGTGCTGGGTTAATCCGAACGGTTTCGGTTACAAGAAACGGAGTCTCTCTGTATAATTTCGACACTGAATTACAAATTGTAGCACCAACTATCAATAATATTGCTGATGGCTCTGGCGAAATCGTAGGTACGGCTTTTACGAATAGCGAAGTTTATGTAATCGCCGAACAGATTTACGCAATCGACACAACAATGCCTCATAATCCGAATTTTCTTAACGAAATCAGCAGATTAATCGCTGACGTATCACCACCCAATCAAAATAATACTGGGAGGAGCTTTTATTTTTGGGGAGAAGAGCGTTATTTTGAAATCAGGGTGATGTATGATGATGGTGACCTCTTCAATACCAACGAAGAAAGCGAATCCGAAGGGCATTCAAGGGTTCGTTCAGGAATCCAGCTGATTATGTACAATTCTGGCACTGGTATAATCGAACATACATTTACACTGCCAGTCCCAAACCGTGGTTGGGAAGAATTTACAACTGTTGTTTCAGAGTATAATCGTGCAGCAGTAGCAGTAAGTCATGACTCGACAACTGGTCTGGGGGCGATTGTGGTGCCAGTCAGATATTTTAACGGCGTTTCGTGGTTGGAAAGTTCGTTTGTGCTTAGCTATTCTAAAGAATATGGATTCGTGGTAATCGGTCAAATCTTCCTCGATTTAGCGGAGGGTGTTGGCATAAACGCCGACATTCATACTGCCTTTATTCGAGGTGGGTATGTATACGTGGTCAGCGACGGAATAATCCGCTCAGCCGCTATGGACGCTACGGCGATTGCCGTTTATGAAACAAACCTCCACGGAAGCTAACGTGTGATGGTTAGTTTTCCCATCGGCAATGTCCTATAGCGAAGCAAAGCTCCGCTTGCGGACATCTTGTTTGGCTTCCGTGGAGGTTTATTGAACTGGCTTTTACGATACTGTACTGGCTCTTACAGCCCGAATAGTTCTTTAGTATCTTTAGCAATCATAAGTTCTTCATTAGTTGGAACAATCCAGACTTCGGTTTTGCTGTTTTCTTTTGAAACTTTGACAAATTGTCCACGAGTTTCAGGGAGTGAGTTTTTAGGCTCATCAAATTCGATTCCCAAGAACTCCATATCAAAACAAACATCACGGCGAATATCTGCAGCATTTTCGCCGATTCCACCAGTGAAAATTACTACATCAAGCCCGCCCATTGCAGCGGCGTATGCACCGATATATTTTTTGATTCCATAACGCAAAATCGCAGTTGCGAGAATTGCTTTTTCGTCACCACGGTATGCATTATCGCTAATTTCGCGGTTGTCAGAATAACCACCGATTCCCAAAAGACCAGATTTTTTGTTCATATAATCATTCATTTGGTCTGGTGTGAAACCTAATTCTTTTTGAAGATGAGTTACTACCGATGGGTCAAGTGCACCACATCGTGTCCCCATAAGAAGTCCATCTAACGGGGTGAAACCCATAGAAGTATCAATTGACTCACCGTTACAAATCGCAGCGATTGAAGACCCGTTTCCTAAGTGACATGAAATGACTTTTAGGTTTTTTAACTTACGCCCAGTTTTTTCAGCGAGGAATCCGCTAACAAATCTATGAGACGAGCCATGAAAACCATATTTGCGTATTCCGTGCTTTTCATAACATTCATAAGGGAGACCATACATGTATGCAAAATCTGGAATGGTTTGATGGAACGCAGTGTCAAAAACAGCCGCTTGTGGAGTGCTTTCTGGAAACACCGCTTGGCACGCACGAATAGCGAGTGCGTTAGCTGGATTGTGCAAAGGTGCGAACGCTTTTAACTCTTCGATTTTTGAAACAACGTTTTCGTCAATTTTTACAGTTTCGCTATAAACCTCACCACCGTGGACTACTCGATGTCCTACTGCGTTAATTTCGTCCATACTTTTAATTACAGAAGCGTCACCAGTTGTGAGTGTTTTTACAACTTTTTCAAACGCTTCTTTGTGAGTAGGGAAAGAACAATCTTCCGAAACTTTACGTGAATCGTGGGTTGTGTGTATAAATTTGCCGTCAATTCCAATTCTTTCGCAAAGCCCTTTTGCGATTACAGTTTCGTTTTGCATATTGATTAGTTGATATTTAAGGGACGAACTCCCCGCGTTAATAACAAGTATATTCATCAGTTTTAACTCCTTTGATTTTAATTTGGTCACTGAAACGAAAACAATACAATAAATTATATCATAATTTTAGAAAAAAATCAAGCGATTTTTGAAAAAATACGATTGTTTTAACGGAATTTCGCCGTATTTAAAAGAAAAAAGTCAATTTAATTCACTGTGTCAGTTGAGTAATAATAGAAAGTCGAGGCCAAAAATGAGTAAAACTACATCCAATTCAAAACAAATGTTTGATAACACCGCAGGAAAAAGTGTTGGAGAATCACCTCTGAGGGGTGGTGAAACACACGTGACAGCTGGAATAATTGCAGAATATAACCCTTTTCATAACGGGCACAAGTTGCAAATCGAAAAAACACGTGCTGAAACTGGAGCCACTCACATAGTTGCGGTGATGAGTGGCAACTTCACTCAAAGAGGAGATGTTGCAATCGTGGATAAGCATGTGCGGACTAAAGCAGCACTCGAAAACGGTGTGGATTTAGTCATCGAACTTCCATGTGCGTTTGTATTATCGAGTGCAGAACAGTTTGCGACTGGTGCAGTGTCAATCCTAAACGCCTTGGGCTGTATAGATGTTCTTAGCTTCGGGAGTGAATGCGGCAACATAGAACTCTTAGAAGAAGCGGCGGGTGCGGTGCATTACACACTCGAAAGCGAAGAATTTCACAGTGCTATGAGACGTGGAAAGTCATACCCAGCCGCATTACAATCAGCTATGGAAGAGTTCTATACCGATGATGTAGTAGAAGTTTTTGCTCACCCGAACAATACTCTCGCCGTAGAATATATCAAGGCGTTGAACGAATCTGGTTCAAACATTAAACCGTTCACAATTGAGAGAGTGGGGGCAGCTCACGACGAATATAAAGATGAATATGACTCGATTGTGTCTGCGTCGCAAATTCGCCAGATGTTGATTGAAGGTAAGATGGTTAGCGGTGTCACTCCGATGGATTTTGATGAGAGAGATGGCGATTCGGCTGATTATGCTGACATTCGTAAACTTGAAACGGCGATTCTTGCAAAACTCCGAATGCTTTCGCCTAAAGAAATCAAAAAAGCCCCAAATGTTCAGAGTGGGCTTGAAAATCGTATTTTTAAGGCAGCACGAATGGCACGCAACTTATCCGAGCTATACTTTCTGACTAAGACTAAACGGTACACATTAGCACGAATTCGGCGTGCAGTATTGTGTTGCTTTTTAGGAATTACTCAAGGCGATATAAAGCACGGTGTGCAATATGTACGTGTTCTTGGAATGAATGAAAAAGGTCGTGAAATTCTAGCTAATTCTAACTGTGAATTGCCTATAAATACCTCACTCGCAGCACTTATGAAAAAAAGCGATGGAGCGAAAAAACAAGTATTACTTGAAGAACGCTGTACCAATATATACGGATTGGCGTTCAAGAAAAAAAGAGAATGCGGTCTGGATTTTAGTGTTTCGCCGATTAAATTGTAATTAGACCTTTATAGAAACTAAGAATGCCTATTGACAAAAAATCAAATATGTGTTATAATCAGTTAGATTGAAAATGCTTTGCATTTTCAATCTGCAGCGTTCGCTGTGGAGTCCGCCTCAGGCGACCCTGACTTAATTTCATAGCGATTATCCCGTGCCGTTGGCACGGCGGCAAGCAATGCTTGCCGAATAAAATGCGGAGCATTTTATTTTTAACTCGCTATACACTTAACTTTGTGCTGATAGTGCTGATAAAAACTCAAATGCAAAGGAAGAAATGTCATGAAAATCGAATACGCACATATTCTCGACCGCGAAACGCTCGAACGCGAACATGAACACAAGTTAGCGACAATCGATTATAACAACTATAAGCATATATTCATGGGAAAAGTTCGCAAAGTTAAAGCTAACTACAACCTCAATAAAATTGAAGATGCGTATGATTTTATGCAAACTTCTCATAAGGGGCAAATGCGTAAATCAGGTGAACCGTACATTTCTCACCCTATTTCTGTTGCAGAAATTCTTCTCGAAATCAAGATGGACTCAGATACGATTATTGCCGCCCTTCTACACGATGTGGTGGAAGATTGTGACGTAACATTTGAAGAATTAGAACGCCGATATGGTGAAGATGTCGCAAAATTAGTAGACGGTGCAACAAAAGTCAGCAAAGTAAACTTAGGTGTCGAAGGTACTGGACATAGAGCTATGAAACAGCTCACCAAAGACGAAGAGAACTCAGAGAATATCCGTAAAATGCTAATTGATATGTCTAATGATAATCGAGTGATTGTTATCAAACTAGCAGACAGGCTTCATAATATGCAAACTTTGGGCGTTTTTAGGCGTGACAAACAAATCAGAATCGCACTTGAAACAATCGAATTTCATGCACCAATCGCTCATAGAGTTGGTATGACTTATCTTAAAAATCAGCTTGAGAACTACGCACTTTTTTATTACGACAGATACGCTTATAACGCCGTTGTAAGCGATTTGGAGTTCTATACCCAAAACCGATTCGATTGTATTGAAGCGATTATGAAAAAAATCGAATCCCGACTTTCTGATATTAACCCTGTACCTTTGTTGGAAGGTCGTGTAAAAAGCATATACAGCCTATGTCAAAAATATTATCTGACACGGAAAAATATTGAACAAATCTATGATGTATACGCCATTCGTGTAATCACCGAAACTAATGGTGATTGTTATAGCGTCCTCGGCATACTACATGATATGTTCACCCCACTTACAGGCTCCGAGATGTTCAAGGACTATATTGCCAACAAAAAGGATAACGGCTACCAATCAATCCACACAATTCTTTTAGGGCGCGAGGGTCAACCGTTTGAGGTTCAGATTCGTACCCGTGCAATGCACGAAATCGCACAATTTGGAGTTGCGGCTCACTGGCGATATAAAATCGGCGAAGCTGGAATTAAAGAGGGTGTAAACACACGCTTTGACCATATCCGCGAAATGATTGAATTGCAAAGCACTTCTTCAGATGTCGACAACATCGCCGAAGCGATTAAACGCGACTTTACATCTGACGAAGTCCATGTAGTTACCCCTAAAGGCGACCATAAAAGTTTACGCAAAGGCTCAACCGTGATTGACTTTGCTTACGCTGTCCACACAAACATAGGTAATAATATGACTGGGGCTAAAATACACGGAAAAACAGTATCACTCAGCCAAGAACTTAACACTGGTGACGTAATAGAAATCATCGTTTCTAATCCTGCACCAGGACCAAATCGCTCATGGTTGGATTATGCTAAAACATCTTTAGCGAAAAGCAAAATTCGCCATTGGCTCAAAAACGAACGGCGTGACGATAACGTAAAATCAGGCAAAACTTTTGTAGAAAGTATACTTAAACGAGAAGGGGCTACTGTAATCAACAATTCTGAGCAATCCGAACTCGAACACTCTTTACTAAAACTCGCTCAAAAACATAACTACAACAACCTTGATGATTTTTATGCGGCAATCGGTTACGGAGAAATTTCGACTAATAATGTGTCTATATGGCTCAAAACCGAACTTGGTGGAGCGACCACCTCCAACAACACAGGTGGTAATGTCGCCACCGACAAATATATAGACAAGATTCAAAAATCAAAACAAGCAATAAATGTCGAAATTGAAGGTTTTGACAATTGTCTAGTTAAATTCGCAAACTGCTGTAATCCATTACCGAATGATGAGATTGTCGGATTTATTACAAAAGGACACGGTGTATCAGTTCATATATCTGATTGTGTGAACATTAAATCACGCTTAACCCCAGACAAACTCGAAGAAAACAAAGAAAAAATTGTAAAAGCAACATGGTTGGAAGATGCTATATCTAAAACAACATCTTATAAAGTTACCCTCGAAATTCTTGCGACTAATCGCGATTTGTTGTTAAAAGATGCAGTTGAATTTGTTGCGGAAAGCAAGGTTAATATTCTCAATAACAATTCACGCATTCTTCCTAATGGAAACGCAGTTTTACACTTTACTTTCGATATTTTGAGCATGGAACAGCTGGGCAAACTTATAAAAAAACTCGAAAAAATCGAAAGCGTGATTAACGTAAAACGTAAGACTAAGTGAGGAATTATTAGACCAAATGTTCAAAAAATGGGATGTTATGGGTTCAAAAAAACCACAAATAAATCAAAGCTCCGAAAATTCTGAAAACACGCAATCTTTTGCGGTTCTTGAAAATTTCGGAGCGTTTCCACGTGCGATTTTTGAGGCACGTTTCTCGGAATTAGACGTTATGGAAGCTATGGCAAAGTCTTTCTTTGAACACGAAAAATTTCACAATCCTTTTTTGCTTAAAGGAATGGATGAGGCGGTTTCTTTAATCAAAACCGCACTCGAAAATGGTGACAAAATCACTGTTTACGGCGATTATGATTGTGACGGAATAACGTCAACCGTAATTCTTTACAGCTACCTTGAAGCTAGTGGAGGTGAGGTTGACTGGTATATCCCATCTCGTGACGAGGGGTATGGTCTAAATGATGTTGCAATTAACAAAATCGCTAAAAACAAAACGAAACTTCTAATCACAGTTGATAACGGAATTTCGGCAGTTGAAGAAGCTAAACTCATCGCTCAAAACGAGATGACACTGATTATAACTGACCATCATACAGTACCATCGATACTTCCAGAAGCAGGGGCAATCATCAACCCTAAACAGTCAGATTGTGGATACCCTTTCAAAGAATTAGCAGGGTGTGGCGTAGTTTTGAAACTAATTACCGCGCTGGAGTGTGATACAGCATCGCAGTATGAACCATACGTTCAACTTGAAGTAATCGAACAATACGGCGATTTGATTGCTATTGGAACGATTGGTGATGTAGTCGAGCTTGTTGATGAAAATCGTAATTTTGTGACGCTGGGGCTTAAAAATATGCAGTGTTCTGAAAACATCGGATTGCGTTGCCTCTTGAGAGTTGCAGGGTTATCTGACTACCTCGAATCTGGATTTGATGCGATGACTGTTGCTTTTATACTCTGTCCACGAATCAATGCGGCTGGTAGATTTGCTCACGCTGGAAATGCTGTCGAGCTTTTGTTGTGTGAAAACTATGAACTAGCTTCAACCAAAGCAAGCGAACTCAACACCCTTAATATTAAGCGTGTCGAAGAAGAACGTAGGATTTTATCTGAAATAGAATCTGTTTTAGAAACCGACCCAAATCTATTAGACGAACGAATTTTATTCCTACACGGTGAAGTTTGGCATCACGGAGTAATCGGGATTATCGCATCACGTATGGTAACAAAATTCGGAAAACCGTGTGTAGTAACCACAATCGATAAAAGCGGATTCGCAAAAGGGAGCTTTCGTAACGTCACTGGATTTTCTGCAATTGAAGCCCTTACTTATTGTGAAGACCTGCTCTTCAAATTCGGCGGACATATCGGAGCAGGCGGGTTCTCGCTGGAATGCGGCGAAGACAACGAGAATCTTCTGGCTTTTAGAGAAAAACTTTACAAATACGCCAAGCAAAAATATTCAGCAATCGGAAGTATGCCTACCGCTGAAATCGTAGCCGCTCTTAGACCTAAAGCAAAACATTTAACAGTTCAAAACATCAAAAGTTTAGACGTATTATCCCCTTTTGGTGCGGGAAATCCCGTGCCAATTTTCTACCTACCAGATTGTAGGATTGTTAGCAAACGCCCACTCAAAGATGGCAAATACACCTCTTTTAACATCGAATATTTAGGGATGATTCTAAAAATTCTTGACTTTTCGAGTAGCTTTGAACAATCCTGGTTTAATATCGGCGACACAGTCGATATTATGGTTAATATCGACATTAACGAATATAACGATGTAGAATCACTCAGCATAAAAGTAAAAGACATCAGGTTATCTGGATTTGCAAGTAACAAATCTTCACAAGAGCGGTTGTTCGCAGCTAAGGACACATATGAAAGGCTCAAACGTGGTGAAGCAATCGACCCAAAACTCTATCCGCGTATAACTCCAGATGATATGGCTTTGAAGTCGGTGTATAAATCAATCAAGCAGATGTTTTTGCAAAAAAGCACTCCCAATTCGCCCACACATACGCTTTTTATAAGTGAGATTATTCAGCGTATTCTGCAAGCAAATCAGGCTGGATTTAATTACTGTATGCTCCGTGTAATCCTCGATATATTCGAAGAGGTCTGCATAATCGAATTTAACGCAGCTACTGGTATGGCAAAACTCACCGATTCTGCTATGAACGCTCAAAAAGCGGACTTATCTAAATCGCCATTGTTGACTATGTTGAAAAAACAAACTCTAACAGCAGATTGACCCCCCTTATGCTCTTGTTTTGCAAAGCTTCAAGTTGCCTGCTCACCAGCAGAGCCACTGACACCGCAACTCTTATTTGGCAAAACTCGAAAAGTTTGAAAATTTTCAAATTTTTCGAGTTTTTTTTGAAAAACCTATTGACTCAACCAGTCAACTATGTTATAATATGATTGACTGGTTAAGTCAATACAATTCCATAAAAGCGAGGTGGTTGATAAAAGTTGAATAAAAATTGCAGGGGTGGCTTTGCCGACCCGAAATTTGCCAAGTTTTATTTATGCCGCGTTGGTGGCGGAAAGGAGTGAACATAAAATGCAGGACTTATCAGGACATAAAATTATGTCAATGGACGTAGAAAAACGTGACAGAATCATAAATGCGGCACTTGTTGAGTTCAACAAAGGTTACAAAGTCGCAAATACCGAAAACATCGTTAAAAAAGCTGGGATTTCAAAAGGGCTGTTATTTCATTATTTTGAGAGTAAAAAAAAGCTGTTTGAGTTCTTGTTAGCGTATGCAACAGATATTGTGAAGAAGGAATATTTTGAGCTAATCAACTTTGAGCAAAGAGACATTCTTGAGCGATTGTGGCAAACTATTCTTCTAAAAATCGATTTGTCGTACAAATATCCGATGGTATTCGATTTTCTCACAACAGCACATCAAGAAAAGACGTGCGACGGATTCTTAAACGCATATAGCAACACATTCAAAGAAATTATGTCTAAATTCTTTGCAAACATCGATGAAAGCCTATTCAAAGATGGAGTTGAGCCTCAAAAAGCTGTCAATGTCATTTACTGGACACAGCTCGGCTATTCTAACACGCAATTAAACACAATCAAATCCACAAATTTAGAAGACTATCAAAAAGAATACGAAAGATTTTTGAGCGAAATTCAAGAATATTTCGATTTGTTTCGCAAAGCATTCTACAAATGAATCCCCTCATAGGTTATATAGTCGATTAACATAAAAACCTATAAGTTTTTTCGGTCTTTTTGACACCATACTACGTTAATTTTTGTTTGAATATTAGCGAATATTCGTACAAA
>WRGW01000108.1 GCA_009786985.1 Oscillospiraceae bacterium | reverse complement strand
CAGTGGCAGAGCCACTGACACCGCAACTCTCGTCTTAGCAAAACAAGAGTATCCCCCGCAAAACGGGCTTTGCCCGTTTGGAGTGGGGTATCTCGACGGCGAGACTCGTCAAGTTGCCTGCTCAGTGGCAGAGCCACTGACACCGCAACTCTTGTCTTGCAAAAAAGTTTTAAATAATTCAAATAAAGTATTGACAATACCACCCCTTAAGTGTTATAATAGCTATATAGGTTTAATTTGAAGACTAAATCTGGCTAAATAACGAGAGGGGTGGTTGTATGTTTACATATTTAAACAGACTGAGGAATCACAAAGGGTTCACACTTATTGAGGTTGTAATAGTAGTCGCAATTGTTGGGATTATGAGTGCGGTCGCAGTCCCTAATGCAATTGCTTCACAACGCCGCGCAGAAGGACAACGCCACAACGAACACGCACGTTCGTTTTATTTTGCCCTGCAACAAACGCTGATTAGTGTTACCGAATTTGACAACACTCCCCACGAATTTACGTGGAGTGATAACGGACGTGTGAGCGGAACAAACTCACTTGTTAGTAGTAATAATAACTTTTGGTTTTATGTCGTTGTCAATGACGACGGAATTGATGTTAATGCTTCGGTTATGGCATTTGCAGCGAGAAACACCCCGACTTTTACTGGTACTATAGCTGCCAATAACGTGAGTTCGTTCAATTTCTTAATGAACCAACTTAGGGGATTTATGCCGCTCGGAACACCAACAGGTAGCTATTGGGCGATGGTTGATAGCAATTTTAGGGTGATTGTAACTTATTATTCGAGGTTTGGAACCAATACCGACACCGCTGCTAATTTTAGCAATGCTAGCAGTACGCAGGACAATAGAATCACTGATAATAATCCATCTCTCATTTTTGGAGCGTTCCCGCATTACAACGCTTTCACGACTGGTAGCGTTACTCCACGAAGTGGTAGCTCTGGCGGCACTAATGGCTCTAATCGTTATAGCTCTACTTGGTGGGGCGATGGAACTGCCGCCACAATACCAGGAGCTTGACGATTATATTACCCATACAGTGCATGGGTAATAGCAAAAAGTTATTTTTATAGAATTATTGGAGGATACTTTGGTGGGAGGTGCTTCAAGAAACCCAAAAACACAAATACTGGTTACTCTTGCTATGCTTTGTGCGTTAGCTTATGCAACATCATTACTTAGAATACCTGCGATTTCATTCTTGCGATACGAACCTAAGGATGTTGTTATTCTCTTTGGCGGGTTCATTTACGGTCCTCTTGTTGTGCCGATTATGTCAATAATTGTTTCAACCATTGAGATGTTTACGATTTCTAACACTGGGCATTGGGGGCTAATCGGGAACGTACTTTCTACCTGTTCGTTCGCAGTTCCTGCTAGTTTGATTTATAACAGACGCAGGTCAATAAGCGGAGCGATTGCTGGGCTTTCAATCGGGATTTTTTTTATGACTGTGATTATGTTACTCTGGAACTGGCTTGTAGTCCCGATTTACCTCGGAATGCCTCGTGAAGAGATTGAACCTATGTTGTTCACTACGTTCTTGCCGTTTAACTTGATTAAAGGTTCTCTAAACACTGTGCTTGTAATTCTTTTATACAAGCCACTCGTAACCGCTTTACGAAAACTGAGGTTAATACCTCATTCAACCGCTGTTATTTATAAACATAAAACTTAGAACTGCTATAGAAACAAACAAAACGAAAGGGTGAATTTTTATGAAAATTTTTATCACTGGTGGAACTGGAAACATCGGTCAATACGTGGCAATAGCTGCCGCAAACAAGGGTCACGAAGTAAGCGTGCTTTCAAGAACGCCGGAAAAATATTCGGAGCTTGAGTCTATGGGCAAGAACAATGGTGGCAAAATCGTTCTAAAACAAGGCTTTATCAGAGATTATGACAAGATTTCTGAATATATTCGCGGATGTGATGCGGTAATCCACATAGCACTCGGTTGGGGGAATGAGCCGATTTCTATGTGCATGGAAGACACTGTGCCAACTGTAAACCTGCTCGAGATTTCTGAACGTGCAGGAATCAAGAAGTTTATCTATACCAGCTCAACCGCCGCTATGGGACACAATCGTCGCGATATGGAGGAAAGTGCTTTGCTAATGCCACTAAACCTCTATGGTGCAACCAAGGCGGCTTCTGAAGCATATGTAATCGGATTTACTGAATATTGCGCCGAACACGGAACAGATGGCGACTGTGTCGAAATGAAACGTAATATTATCAGACCAGGGTATACTTTCTCGAACCCTGCATTCAAAGGTGGTTCATCACAGCTTGACAGACGATTCCGTGATATAACTGACGCTGTTGTGAAAGACCACCCAATTCAGCTAATCAAAAATGATGGCACACAGTTTATCTCCTCATCACAAATCGCAGAAGTGTATATGGCTGTTCTCGAAAGCGATTTTAATGAACATTCATTCTTAGCACTAAGTAAAGACCATATTTCGTGGGAACGTATCGCACGAATTGCGTTAGAAGAATACCCTAAATCACGCTCAACTATTGAGTTATATGACAAAAATTATGACCCTGACCCTATGCTCTACAATGTAAGCAAAATCAAACGAGAGTTTGGGCTTGAGTTCTCTGGAGAAGACGAAATCCGCAAACACGTTAAATGGAACTTGGAAGAATCTAAGAGGCAACTTTTATCGAAGTAAGTATTTAGAACCTGTGTTCAAAAAAGCAGACCATTCACAAAGTGGTCTGTTTTTTTGTTAATCGACTATAAAATTTCTTCGACGATTTAATTTAGAACAAAAAAACGGCAGAATCTTATAGATTCTACCCACATCCGATTATTCGATTTTTAAGATTTACTCAAAATCATTATCATTTAGCCCTAGAACGCTGTCGTCATCGTATTTGCTATATTCAAGGCTTTGAGTTTCGCTACAGTCTGGAGAATAATAGTTGTCACCAAACTCATCACTGTATTCATACTCATATTCGTCGTATTCTTCGTGTTCATCATCGTCATCATCGCCAATGTCGTCTCTAACGTCCTCGTCGCAGTCAAATACGCTTGTTTGACTGAGTTCGTTCTGTGCCTCCAGCTTGTAAGAATTGATAATGTCATCCATTGTGTCGGATGTTATCAAAACTGATAACAGTTTAGTTGCTAACATTCTTTTCATAATAATCATGTTCCTTTCTTTAATTTAACCTGATTATAGTATAACATAGCCAATCACATATGTCAATAAAGAACGTGTATAAATTGTGTATAAATTATGTAAAGTATTACACCCCAACTTGCAATAAAAATTGCTTGAACATTTTAGTTCAAGCAATTTTGGGTTATGTTAAAAGCTAATTCTACACTCACACGAACATATCAATCAAAGTAGTAAGCACCCAAAGGTTGCCATCATACTTGATGCTACCAGATTTTACAGCTGAAAGCAAATCGCATTTACCGCTAGCGATTTTGAGGAGTTCAGCTTCATTAGTCTGGAGTTGTCCGTTATTATCATGGTAGTAATAACGCTCGATTTCTACAGGTTCAGCTTGCCCTGGTTTTACAGCAATGTAGAAGCTGTCAAGACCTTCAGCGAACACTTGAATTGCAATTGTATCCGTAATCTTTTTAGCTTTCTTTTTGTTCGCTGATTTCCATAAAGCTGATTTTACTTTATCAGTTTGGTCAAGCACAACTTTTTTAGCTTTAGGTTTAGCTACGGTTGTTTTAGGCTTAGCTACAGTAGCCTTAGATTTAGCCTTAGTCGTTGGAGCTTTAGTTCCAGTAGCTTTCTTGTCTGGAGCTTTTGCAGGAGTTTTAGTTAAAGATGTAGTAGTAGCAGACTTAGCTGGAGTAGTCGCTACAGGTGCGGTTACAGCAGGCTTAGCTGGAGTAGTTGCAACGGGTGCGGTTACAGCAGGCTTAGCTGGAGTAGTCGCAACAGGTGCTGACGTAGAGGGTTTTACAGTCGAAATTTTTTTATTAGACATGGTTAGTGAATTTCCTTTCTTGAACTCAATAATGGGTCTGTTGAATAATTCAACAGCACCTAATAGATATTCCTAAAAAATCTTTTTCAGAAACATTATATTGTATGATAACACAAATTCACAAAAATTTCAAGTGTTTTTTGTAGATTTGTGCAAAATAACGAAAAATCACCCCGAATATTCTCGGATTCTTAGTGAAATTCCCATCTTTTCTGAGAGTTTTTTACACTTCTGCTCATTCCAAAACTTTTCACACCCTGGAAATTTTACTACTGTGAAGTAAACTTTCGTAAACACATTTACTTTTTGTGCAAAGCTCAACAATTCATTAAACGCTGTTTCGCCGAAAATACTACGAGTCGCTTTATGATAATCAATTGCGTTATCAGAATTAAGGCTAATCGAAATCGCATCTAAGACTGATAGCTTTTGCACATCAAAATCTGGTGCGATTAACCCAACAATTCCGTTAGTGTTCAGCCTTACAAGAATGTCGGTTTCAGACTTAATAAATTCACACACTTGCACCACAAGTTCGGCACGCTCAAGAGGCTCACCATAACCACAAAATATAATTTCGATGACATCTGACAAATCTTCTTTGACGAAATCTGCTTTAATCTCGTCAAGAGTAGGCTCACGCGATAGCCAC
The DNA here is from genome assembly GCA_009786985.1 of Oscillospiraceae bacterium. Taxonomy (GTDB): domain Bacteria; phylum Bacillota; class Clostridia; order Oscillospirales; family Ruminococcaceae; genus Ruminiclostridium_E. The sequence continues at coordinate 44,459 of WRGW01000108.1, read as the reverse complement.
AGCGTATCAGCATCGCCGACCGAGTCACCGTTAGCACGAATACAGAACACACAATCACACGAACAGCGATTGGTGAGATTTATATACATTTGGTTTCCGATACGATAAAAAATTGTCATGTTACCTCTCAGAAAATTTATTGAAAGTTCGGGTGTAATACCCCACCTCTTGGGGTGTTTCTCACGCACAAAGTGGGAGAGGGTGTAGAAGAATTTCGAGCATCACAACAAGTTTCGCTCATCTCTCGTCAATTGCCACATAATCACGATGTTTAGTAACATTCTTGTAAGCGGGGCGCATAATTTTACCACCACCGATTAGCTCTTCAATGCGGTGAGAACACCAACCCGAAATTCTTGCAATCGCAAAAATCGGTGTAAACAACTCATCTGGCAAACCTAACATTTTGTAGACTAATCCACTATAAAAATCAACATTTGCACTAACACCTTTGTACATCTGCTTTTTTTCGCCGATGATTTGTGGTGCAAGCCGTTCTACAGTTGAATATAAAGCGAACTCCTCTTCCATACCTTTATCTTTAGAAAGGCGTTCGACATATTGCCTAAATAAAGTTGCACGAGGGTCAGACAACGAGTACACGGCGTGACCCATTCCATAAATCAAACCAGACTTATCAAAACCTTTTTTATCAAGGCAATCAACAAGATATTGTTCAATCGCTTTCTCGTCGTTCCAATTTTTGACTTTGGTTTTCAAATCATCAAACATCATCGAAACTTTTATATTTGCTCCACCATGCTTAGGGCCTTTAAGCGAACCGAGTGCAGCGGCAATAGTCGAATAGGTATCAGAGCCAGACGAAGTCACTACACGTGTAGTAAAAGTCGAATTATTTCCGCCACCATGGTCAGCGTGAAGAGCAAGTGCGATGTCAAGAATTTTCGCTTCCATAGGCGTGAATTGGCTGTCTGGTCGGAGCATATGCAGGATATTTTCCGCTGTAGAATAGCCTTCCTGTGGTGCATGAATAAACAGGCTCTCGTCTTCATGATAGTGACGTAGTGCTTGATAGCCATAAATCGCAAGCCGTGGAAAACGTGCAATCATCTGTAATGATTGACGCATCACGTTCTCGATTGAAACATCATCAGCTTTTTCGTCATACGAATACAGAGTAAGAACGCTCCGTGCAAGCGAGTTCATTACATCTTTACTTGGTGCTTTTAGGATTACATCACGAGTAAAACTTGCAGGCAAATCACGATAAGCTGCGAGCTGTTTGTTGAACACAGATAGCTGTTCTTTAGTCGGCAATGCACCGAATAGGAGAAGATAAATACATTCTTCAAACCCCATTCGCTCTTCGTCAGAGAATCCTTTTACAATCTGTTGAATATCATATCCGTGATAATAAAGTTTACCCTCACACGGAACCATTTCACCATCATCAATGATGTATGATTTAATTTCAGCAATTTTAGTCAACCCTGCAAGAACGCCCTTTCCGCTAACATCACGAAGTCCACGTTTAACATCATATTTCCCATAAAGGGAAGGCTCGATTAAAAGATTTTTTTTACAAATCTCTGAATATTCACTAATTTTTGAAGTAATTTCCGTCGTATTTGACATAAAAATATAAGTATCCTTTCTGAATTAAACGTCATATAGAGCTACGTATGATGTATAATAGTCTCTTTAATCATATCCTTTTTTAGAGTAATCAGCGTTAATTATATCACATAAACGAAAAAAAATCAAGTCTTTTTTTTCGTCAAATTGCACAAAATTATTGTCGGTTTTCCGTCGAATTTGACATAACCATAAATATTGTGATTTTTATGTTGAAATTTTCAATGAAGTGTGGTATACTATTCTGTATATAAATTTGAGACATAATATTAATTCGCAACAAATGTCTTGACATTTTTGTGAATTAATATCTGCCCAGCTGTTTCGGTTGTTTGCCTACGGCAAACAACCGAAACAGGGGCATTTTGAGCAACGAAAGTCACGAGCGGCTTTGCCGTGAGTGTTAAGACTTTCGTTGCGGAGTAATACTACTAAGGCGATTATCGTAATGCTAAATTAGAGGGAGTAAATAGTCAATATGAAAATTATCAAGTCTTATACTTACAACGTGGTTAATAACGAGCCTTTTGAAATCCCGTTACCACTTGAATTTGAACTTATGTGCGGAAACTCATTGCTTGCTTCTTACAAAGTACATGAAAACGAACAGGTTGATTATCAATTCAATACAAAAACGGGTGAGGTGATTCTTACAAGCACTGCACGCCCGCTTGACATTAACGACATTTACTTCCTGCTCTCTAGCAGAGTATTCCCTGACAAAACACCTTTCACTCAGGCGGAGCTTGAAAGATTTGGTGTCGATGAATATAATCCTTACGAAATTATCAGAAGAACTCATGGCATCAAAGCTGATGACCGCTACTGGATTCGGTTCGCTGGTGAGGGCTTAAACTATAAAAAATCTCTTGACTGGTTTAACGAATATTTCAAACCAGATTCAGAGAGAGAAATACCAGAACTCCATGTTCCTTCTGAATCCAATTCTTCTTCAAATGATAGCAATAACATTGGCGATAACTGCGATGCAATCCGTAGCCTTGATAGCATTCTCGAACAAAAGTCTAACGAATACAGTAGCATGAACGACGTTGGGAGCATTTTAGGTTCTGGAAAAATCGATGTACAAAGTTTAGTAGCTAATATTGATGATGCACCAGTGTCTGAATCTGTGTTTGCCTCTGGAAAACCTTCTAAATCTAATAATCTTGACTTTACGAATAAAACTAAAATAGAAGAATCCCCTAAAACTCCAGAAGTTTCAGAAACACTTGAAACTCCCGAGGCTATAGAAGCCTCTGAAACACCTGAAACGCCTGAAACATCTGAAACGCCTGAAACATCTGAAACGCCTGAAACATCTGAAACATCTGAAACATCTGAAGTATAAATCATTACTGATAGTAAAAAATGTTCGGTAACACCACTGGGCAAGCCCTGCCCCTCATCGCTTCGCACGCGCAAACCGATGCAGAGCGTCGGGGTATAACAACCGAACTTTCAATAGACCACCTCGGAAACTAACTGCGAGTGGACTTGAAAGCTAATTTTTTGCCATACAAGGCAATTTTGAGGCGAATCTTTGCGGATATTTAACGAAAAATTAACGTAGTAAGGCGGGAAAATTAGCCGAAAATTCGCCGTGCGTTAGTTTTCTAGGTGGTCTAATAAATGACAGAATATTTAAAGTGAGGTCTAATGCGTAGTAATTACAGTAAACACAATTTATTCAAATCACCTAAAAGCATAAAAAGAAGACGCTTTGTTATTAGAGCGTTGCTGTTAGCTATGCTCGTAATTTTAATATTTTTGATACTTGAAATACTCTGGTTTTCGACTTTGTTGGAGGTTACGTTTTTTGAGCTAACTTCCGATAAAATCGAAAGTGAATTCAGAATAGCTTTAGTCGCTGACCATCATGGGACGGTTTTTGGCGAAAATCAAGAAGAGTTGTTACAAGAGCTGCAACAGAATCAACCAGATTTGATTCTGTTAGCTGGAGACATTTTTTGCCACGTCGATAAAACACCAGAGCTTAGGGTGGAATCTCATATGATGATTTCAGGGGCAGTAGAAATCGCTCCAACTTATTTTGTATCTGGCAATCACGAACAGGCAAATCCACAATATTGGAATATTCGCAGGGAGATTATAGAACTCGGTGCAATCATCTTAAACGAAACACCTCACCAACTCGAAATAAACGGCAATAATATAATCTTAGCGGGACAAGACATCGACATAGACTATACGTATGAACTTAGGTTCATAGAAGCTGGCACGTTCAAAATTATGCTAACACACTTCCCTGAACGTGTTGCACATTATGAAGATTCTCACTTTGATGTGTTAATGGCTGGTCACGCTCACGGTGGACAAGTCCGTTTACCTCTAATTGCCTCGAATGGGCTTTTTGCACCTGGGCAAGGGCTGTTCCCGCGATATACGGGCGGTATAAATGAATTAGACGATGGAAGCTCACTCATAGTCAGCAGAGGGCTTTCAAGACGGCGTTCAGCACGACTACGTGCATTCAACCGCCCTGAGCTTATGTTTATAGACATTGTTCCAGATGGGGTGGTTTGATGAACAATAGCTTAACCACACTTTCGCCATATAATATCAAGCGGCTTTTACTTGATATTATATATCCCAACAAATGTCCGTTTTGTGAGGACATTATTCCCTATAACGCTTACTACCACTCTGAATGTTTGACGGCATTCAGCTTAGCGCCAACCTCAAACGTTCAGGAGTTTAGTTATATATCTAAACTTTTTGCGATTTTCCAATACGATGATAAAATTTCGCCTTTGATTTATTCTCTCAAAGATAGTGGTAACGGTTATGCAATTTCTGCGGTTGCACAAATGTTGTGTGAACTGTTCCGCAAAAAAATCACCGACACGGGGCTGGATTTAGAATTCGATTTAATCACCTGTATTCCAACCACAAAAGCACGATTGCGGGAACGTGGCTATAATCCACCTGCCCTCATCGCCAAAGAAATGTCGGCGATTTATGGTATTCCTTTTGAACCTAATTTGCTCCAAAAAACTCGCCATACCGAAATCCAGAAAAGCCTTTCGAGGGTAGAGCGATTGCAAAACCTCGAAGGGGCTTTTTGTCGAACGATTGGAATCAATTCGCCAAAGCGTGTCCTGCTTATTGACGATGTATGCACAACTGGTGCAACTTTAGATGAAGCTGCAAAAGTATTGCTAGTATCTGGAGCAGAAAAAGTTTATGCGGCGGTGGTTGCTACTACTCCGCTATAGGGTGCTTTAGGTCTATTGGTTTTTTAGATATGCCCTTGACGTATTCAGATTTTTGCAAAACAAGGGCATAAAATGAGGCAATTCATTTGCCTCGCTTTATGCTTGACGTATTCGGATTTTTATGTTATAATTAGTCTGTTGAAAGGAGTTCAGATTTTATGAAACTAATATTTGCTATTGTAAATAACGATGATTCACACTCTGTATCCACTGCATTAACGCAAAACGGATTTCAGGCGACCAAACTCGCATCTACTGGAGGATTTTTGATGTCTGGCAATACCACATTTTTGTTATGTGCTGATGAATCACGTGTTGACGATATTATCAAAGTAATCAAAGAATATTCTAACAAGCGAAAACAATTTGTTCCTAACGCTGCTTCTTTAGGTGGTGGCGGTGAAGGTGGCGGAAGTAGCTACAACAGCTTCCCAGTTGAAGTGAGTGTTGGCGGTGCTACAATTTTTGTTACTAATATCGAACGATTCGATAAAGTGTAGAAGGTATAAAAATCTAATGCTAACTATAGAAACGCTACAAAACTCAGGGCGATTCCCTCATGCTGTTTTGCTTTTAGGCGGGGGTACTGATGATGTAAACAAAATCATACAAATTCACGATTGTGAAGAATCTGATTTAATCTATGTCAAAGAGTTAATGCCACCAAGCGATACCGAAAAACGAAACAAGAAAATACCACCTTACTCCTACAAACTCGATAAAAAAAAATATTCACCGTCGATTAGAGATATAATTGGTAGCGGAAATATGAGACCGCAATTTGGCGATACACGTGTTTTTGTGTTTAATGAGTTTGATACAATGACCACTGAATGCCAAAACACATTACTAAAATTTATTGAAGAACCCGCTGAATACAATCGTTTTATTTTAACTGCTAAGAGTAAAAAAGAAATCCTTACTACGATTTTGTCAAGAGTTGTTGTCGTTAATCTTTACAAAAACAATTCGAGCGTGTTTGGCAATCCAACCATAGACTCTAAAAGCGAACAAATGCAAGAGGCACGTGAAATCACAACGGCAATCATGACTGGGCTTAAATCACGCGACAAATACACCTGCGAATATGAAACGGCGGTAGCGTTTGCACGAGTCAAAAATCGCCAAATTCTCGCTATAGTCTTAGAACTGCTTTTGAATGATTTATCATCACTCATGACAAGTGCAAAAAAGCCCGAAAAAATCATAAAAGCGACTGATGTGGTTCAAAATTATATAAGTCGTATTGAAATTAACCCGAATGTTTCATTAACAACCGCTGCATGTGCGGCACAACTATATATGGCGATTCGTAATTAAGAACCGACCTTCACTAAACGGAATATTTGAATTTTGAGCGAATTTTATGCCAGTTGAGGCAATTTTTTTGCGAATATCCGTGCATATTTAAGAAAAATTTAACGATAAATGGCGTAAAATTAGCCGAAATACAGGTATTTTGCGTTATTGAAGGTCGGTTCTAAGTTGACGTTGCAAGTTAGAAGGAAGAGGTCTAAATCTGTGATTGAAAGAAGTAATAACACCAATACTCCAACAAAGTTTGTAGGTGTCAAATTCAAAGGAGCGGGGAAAATATATCATTTTCTACCAAGAGAATTAAAAATTAAAAGAGGCGATAATGTAATCGTTGAAACCTCTCACGGGTTAGAGTTTGGAAATGTTGTGAGCATGGGTGAACAAAACTTCAATTATTCATCACGCCCGATGAAAAATATTGTTCGTATTGCCACTGCTAACGATGAAGAAATATACAACAAAAATCTCAATCGCGAAAGAGAAATGATGGAGATTTTTTCAAAAAAGATTGTAGAATACAAGCTCGATATGAGAGCCACAAGTTGTGATATTGCATTTGATGGTAGCAAAATTATGTTTTATTTCACCGCCGAAACTCGTATAGACTTCCGTGAGCTTGTAAAAGACTTAGCGGGGATTTTCCGTGCAAGAATAGAACTTAGACAAATTGGGGTAAGGGATGAAGCTAAATTACTCGGTGGTCTCGGAATCTGTGGACGTAATTTCTGCTGTGCAAGTTTTTTGAACGATTTCCACCCTGTTTCAATCAAAATGGCAAAAGAACAATCATTGTCTCTAAACCCTACTAAAATTTCAGGAACTTGTGGGCGACTTATGTGCTGTTTAAAATACGAGCAGGATTGTTACGAAGAACTAATCAAAGAAACGCCGAGGGTTGGTGCATTAGTTGACACCCCCGAAGGTAGAGGTGTAGTTCAAGACGCAAATCTTTTGACTGGTATGCTTAGAGTTAAACTGTTTAATAAAGACAAGGAAACTCAGAGAGAAAATCAGAATGATTCTTCTGCTAAAAACACGCACGAATCAAAAGAAACGCGTGAAACCGATAACACTCCGCCGATTTCAATCAACAAATCTGAAGTGAAAGTGGTTGAGCGTGGAACTAATCGTTCAGCGAAACCAGCAAAGCCATCACCCAAAGCCCCTGCTAAGTCTGGCAAACCCTCGAAAACACAGAAACCACCACGCATAAAATCGAATAATCCTAACAACTCTAACAATTATAACAACCAAGTTAGTCCAGTTAAATCTGATGCTCTTCAAGCAAAGCAAACTGGGCAAACTGGAAGGCAGGCTTCACAACAACATCAAAAATTACAACCTCCACGTACTAAACAATCACCGAAGCCACATCATTCAAAAGCTAATCAAAATGGAATGAATAATCAAAACAAATCTTCTCTCCCTCCTCCGAACAACGTTGGCAAAAGTAAAAGAGTTGTGAGAACTTCAAAACCGAGTACTCCGCCATTGCAATCAAATAAGCCAAATTTACCGCCAACGCAAAAATCATGAATCAATCGCTCACTAACATTAGTGTAATCAAAGATTTATTTTCACGTCATGGATTTTCGTTCACAAAATCATTGGGGCAAAATTTCCTCATTAATCCGAGCATATGCCCTCGTATGGCAAATAGCCTTAACGAACTTGAAAAAAACGGAACTGTTCTCGAAATAGGCGGTGGAGTGGGTGTCCTCACGTGTGAACTTTCAAAAGTCTGCGAAAAGGTGATTTTAATTGAGATTGACGAAAAACTGAAGCCTATTCTCTGCGAAACACTTGGTGATTGCGATAATATCAACATCATCTGGGGAGATGCACTCAAAATCATTCATAACGGTGATTTTAGTGCAACTAATGACGCTCCAATTGCAGTTGTAGCTAATCTACCGTATTATATCGCTACCCATATAATAATGCAATTGTTTGAGAGTGGGCTTCCACTCACATCAATCACTGCGATGGTTCAAGAAGAAGTCGCACAGCGATTTATCGCAACTAAAGGGAGCAAACAATACGGAATCATAAGCATCGCCGCAAACTTTTATAGCAAACCCAAAATGCTGTTTAAGGTATCGAGAGGGAGCTTTATGCCAGCACCAAACGTTGATAGTGCGGTGATTCGGTTTGATTTGAAAGACAAAAATTCACTGCCTCAGGTGTGCCAAAAACAATTTTTCCGATTAGTGAAATCAGCTTTTTCTGAGCGGCGAAAACAACTTTGCAACCCAGTATCAAAAGAGTTTGCTGTGAATAAAGACTGGGTCAAATCCATTTTAAAAAATCCAAACGCACGTGCGGAAGATTTGAGCTTAGATGAATTTCTAGATTTGCACTCAAAGCTAAATTCAAGGGAATAGAAGGTAAAAAGTCATATGAAAATATTAGCAATCGAAACTTCGTGTGATGAAACTTCGTGTGCAGTTGTCGAAAACGGCAGGTCTGTTCTCTCAAACGTCACCGCTACTCAGATTGAAGAGCATAAACTTTATGGAGGTGTAGTCCCCGAAATCGCTTCACGGCGACATTGTGAGGGCATTGTAGGTGTCTGTGAGCAGGCACTGCTCCAAGCAGCAAACACAACTCTTGAAAGCATAGACGCTATTGCTGTAACATATGCACCAGGTCTAATCGGAGCTTTACTTGTCGGCGTAAATTTTGCTAAAGGGATTGCACTTGCACATTCAAAACCTTTGATTCCTGTGCATCATATAAAAGCCCACATCGCTTCTAACTATATCGCTCATCCCGAATTAAAGCCACCTTTTGTAGCTCTGGTGGTTTCTGGAGGACACACGTCGATTGTCCGTGTCAAGAATTACATCGAGTTTGAGGTTGTAGGTTCTACCCTTGACGATGCAGCTGGTGAGGCTTTCGACAAAGCAGCACGTGCTATGGGGTTTTCTTACCCTGGTGGAATTTATATTGACAAACAATCAAAGCTCGGTGACGCTGAGGCATATAAACTTCCGAACCCTAAAACTGAATCACCGTATGATTTTAGTTTTTCAGGGTTGAAGACTGCGATTGTTAATCTAATCCATAATACCAAACAAGCTGGGAATACTCTAACCCAAAACCAGATTTCAGACCTATGTGCCAGCTTTCAAAACACCGCGTGTAATATTTTGACTGACAAGACTATTCGTTTTGCTCACGAACAGGCGAATAACGGTATTTTTGCTGATTCTGCACCAGTAATCTGCCTTTGTGGAGGAGTTGCTGCTAATTCTGGGTTAAGAGAAAAGTTATTGTGTGCTTGTAATGAAGGTGGTTATAAGCTATATTTTCCACCGCTCGAATATTGTGGAGATAATGCAGCGATGGTCGGTTGTCAGGCTTATTATGAAAATTTATACGGTGGGTATAACTCTGGCGAAAATTCTAATTCTCTAAACGCTTATGCTACTATGGGGATTAGTTAAACAGACGGCTCTTTTTTAAAAATCAATACCGCACAATTTCAGCGTACAGTTGAAATGTGCGGTATTTAATAATTTCTTATGATTCGGTCTTTACACAGTATAAGTAGCCTTAACAAGCTCATCCATAGTAGTAGTTCCAGCAAGAACCATATCAGTTACGTTATCACGGAGTAGTTTTGTCCCATTTTCTTTCGATAAATTTCCAATTTCTTCCGCCGTTCCGTTTTTAGAAATACATTCTTTAATTGCGTTCGATGGAATAATAATTTCATGGATTGCAGAACGCCCAGTATATCCAGTGTTACGACAAGATTTACAACCTCCAGCTTTCGCCGCTTTGATTCTCACAGGTTCTGTTTTATCTACAAGTCTTAAATCAGCAGGGTCAGTTAGTTCGACTTCTTCGGCACAGTCTTGGCAGAGAACTTTTACAAGCCTCTGTGCGATTACACCGACAATTGATGATGCAACCATATACGGAGCTACCCCCATGTCAACAAGACGCAGAATCGTACTCGCAGCGTCATTAGTATGAAGGGTTGATAGAACCAAGTGACCAGTAATCGCCGCACGAATTGCGATGTCAGCAGTTTCGCCGTCACGAATCTCACCCACCATTACTATATCCGGGTCTTGACGGAGAATAGCTCTCAATGCGAGTGCGAAAGTATATCCAGCTTTTACATTCATTTGACACTGGTTTACACCATCGATTTTTTTCTCGACTGGGTCTTCACAAGTCACAACGTTGATATTTGGCTTAGAAAGCTCACCCAAAGTTGCGTACAATGTTGTCGATTTACCTGAACCAGTCGGTCCAGTAACGAGCATTACGCCGTGTGGACAACGGATAATCTGCTTGAACATCTGATAGTTATAATCGCTCATACCAAGGTCAGTAACTTTACGAGTTTTTTCATCAGCAGTCGAGAGTAGACGGATAACCACCTTCTCGCCGAATACGGTTGGTACAGAAGACACACGAAGGTCAAGATTTATGCCGTCAACTCGCATTCCAAAACGCCCGTCGAGCGGGATACGTTTTTCGGCGATATTCATTCCCGCAAGAATTTTTAGCCTTGTAACGAGTGAGCTATGAATTGTTGGTTTAACTACCATTTTTTCAATACATTCACCATCAATACGGTAGCGAATACGTGTTCTGTCTTTGAAAGGCTCAATATGAATATCCGAAGCGTTAGTTCTGAACGCAGTTTCAATGAGGGTATTTACGAGCTTTACAATCGGAGCGTTATCGACACGTTCATCAGAAGCACTTTCTTGAGCTTCTGCTAAAGCATTTGCATTCTCGAACTCCTTATCGATATCGCTCATAACCTCTTGCTGTTCGCTTTGAGAATATGCGTTGTTAATCGCATCTAAAATCGCCGTTTTAGTCGAGAGCATAGGATGGATTTCCATACCAGTTTTGAGCTTCAGGTCTTCAAAAACATAAAAGTTTACAGGGTCATTTGTGGCGATATACAGCCGTCCGTTTGCGATTTTGTACGCAATAAGAGTATGCTTACGTGCGAGTTCTTCTGAAATTCGCTTAACAGCATCAGGGTCGATTTGTGTTGTAACTAAATCAACAAACGCAACTTTAAGTCTACTCGAAAGTGCATGAACTAACTGCGTTTCCGAAACAAACCCTAAGTCTAAAAGGGTATCGCCGAGTTTCATGGTTCCGCCAGATTCTTTCTGTTTAGCGAGTGCTGTATCGAGTTGTGCGGCGGTGATGAAACCGCTTTCTATAAGTAATTGCCCAATCGGTATGTTTTTCATTCTTAAAATTTCCTTTCAGCGGTTTAATATTTACTCTTGCAAAAAATATAAATATGTGATATTATAATATAGTAGTATAAAAAATTAAGGCAATACCGCACAATTCAAGCGTGCAGAACACGCAGTCAATTTTTTAGCCCAATAAGGCAATTTTGAGGCGAATAACCCAGTTATTCAACGAAAAATTAACGAAATTTGGATAAAAACGTGCAAGTGAAATGTACGTTGTGAATTGTGCGGTGTTGCCTTAGGTGAGGTGAATTATGCAATTTGAAGTTTTGGTTTCGATTATCCTACTGATTTACGGCTCAATAATCGGGAGTTTTTTGAACGTTGTCATCTATCGCACACCACAAAAAGAGCAGGTTGTCAAAGGGCGTTCACACTGTATGTCGTGCGAACACACCCTCGCTTGGTATGACCTTTTCCCGATTTTCAGCTGGGTGTTTCTCGGTGGAAAATGTCGTTATTGCAAAGTCAAAATTTCGGGGCGATACGCTTTTGTTGAACTACTTTGCGGAATTTCATATATCATCGCATTTTTAGTGCTTGGATTTACACTCTCACTTTTATTCGCAGTTGTTTTATTCCCCGTTTTGATTTGTTTAGCTTTTCTCGACCTTGATACTGGTGAAATCGAATACTGGTGTCCTCTCACAATCGCAGGGCTTGGATTAGTTGCCCTCGTATTATCACTTGCAGGAACTCTCGAATCAAGCTGGCACTCACATCTGCTCGGAGCGGTTGTGGTCTCTGTACCATTCGCAATCCTTGCGTTTTTTGGAGCGATGGGTGGCGCTGATGTCCAGCTCATGGCAGCAGCAGGGCTTCTACTCGGCTGGAACATAGTCCCAGCAGCATTTACAGGAATTTTTCTTGGAGCGATTGTTGGTATAATCATCAAACTGCGTAGCAGTGCTGATTCCAACGAACGCATTCCAGATGACGATGCACCCGCTCTAAAAGGGACTGTTCTGCGATTCGGACCGTGCCTTGCAATCGGAATTGCGGTTGGTTTTTTATACGGCGACCAGCTCATCAACTGGTATTTTAGCTTGATGAGTGTCCACTAACTCCCCGACCTTATATAATCACAAAATCGCCGTCGCCTTTTTTGAAGCCGACGGCGTTAATTTTCGCTGAAGTCTTAAGTTGGGGCATCACTACCATTACTGCCGTCAGGACTGTCAATCACTCGATTAGCGTGTACATTATTATTGTAGAAAATAATAAAGAATGTGTTATCATTATTTCCTGCAACTCCATCAGAAGGCTGTGGTGTGATTCTCGCACGGAAATGGTTTTGTGGTGTCAAGTTGTTACGAACTGGGTTTCCTATCCATGTTAGCTGTGTATCACTAATTTGGCGTGTATCTAACGCTATATCGCCATCACGTAAAGCATCAATTTGCATTTGAAACCAAGTTTCGCCTCTAATTTGTTGGGTAACACTTTCCTCTGATAGTCCAACTTGAACATCAATGTCTACACCATCATAAAACGCCTCATTAAACACGCGATGATGTTCTAAGCTACCAAATGCCGCATTTAATGCTTCAGATGACAAACCTGTCATTCTAATATTATACAGCCTTCCCCCATGAATAACAATCGCTTGTGTTAGATTAGCCGAACCATTATCAGCATCAATCGCAGGAATTGCACCGAATCCTCCAGGTTCACCAGGGGTGGGATTCAAATCACTAAAAGCATTAACTGCCGCAATTCTGACTGTATCCCAGTTTGTCCCCCAATGGATTTCTATTTCAGTGGCATTTCGGAGTTGTTGTGCTATAAATTCTTCTGTAGAGGTAACTACCCTTTGTGCAATTACGTCATCGCTTATCATGTCGACTACCCGAACAATCGGTTGATACATAGTAAAAACTGCAAGCAAGAGTATTGCAAAAATCGCAGTAGCAATTACCACTTCAACGAGTGTCAACCCTTTTTTTCGCCCAAGTCGCTTCAAGAAAAACCGCATATAAACACCACCTTTTATTGAAAATTCGGGTGTAATACCCCACCCCTCGAGGGGCGTTCTCTCGAGCGAATCGAGAGAGGTGCAGGAGCAACTCCTATCAAGCAGGCAAAGTCTGCTCTTCAATAGCTTTGCCTAGTGCTGTTACCAAACATTACACACCTATCCAGTCGCGTATATTCCAACCATCATCGCTCGCTGAACCACCAGGAATTGAACCACTATCCACCGCAATTGCGAAAACAAAAACTGTTTCGTAAGAACCATTCGGGACATTAAGCCGAATCACTTCTTCATTATATGGAGGGCGTGGTGTTACACTTCCAGCCTGTTCAGGTGCTACTAAATTGAATCCGCTACCATGCACAATGCCAGCTTCACCAGGGAGCATATTATTCGGAGCTAATATATCAACATAAGTAGCAGTAGCATCACCACCAACACCGCTCACAGCATCCCAGTATCCAGTCGGGAAAGTTATTCTTGCACGCATAGTCATTACACGGCGTTCGCCATGCAATGCACCAGTTGTGTACGCACGTGTGAATTCATTCGGACAATCATAAATACTTCTCCACTGTTGTTGAACAGCTAACCAGTCACCAGAACCAGCCGCAAATAAATTACCAGCATCAGGTGAAGAAAACAGAATCCGAACTTCATTAGCAAAACCACTATCAAGAATCATATCCGAATATTCAATTCGTGCACCGCCAGTACCAGCACCTACTCCACGAAATCCTGTAACTTCAAGTCCACGACGATGAACACCTTCAATATCAAAATCACGTTCAAGAATATAAGGAGTTAAGCTATAAGTGGCGTTAAAAGGAGTATTATCAACACCATTAAAATTAAATACGACGCTTTCAGACCCACTACGTGCAACGATTTCAGCAGGATTTTCTCCATCTTCAACAATTATACCACTATTAAGTGCACGACGTTGTTGACGGAGACTACGTGTCTCGCTCATATTATCTCTATGTGTCGAAAGTGCAGCTTGCAACAGCATTGTAATCAGTGCTGCCATAATCGAAAATACAGCAATCGCAATCACACACTCAACCAAAGTAAAACCTTTTTTACTTTTCAGCTTTTGCAAATATTTCATAAACCACCCTCCTTAGTTTTGCCAAAATTCAGATTCAGAACTTTATCTCAGAGTTTATCAAGCTCTGAAACTGAATTTTTACATATGACTGAATTACACAACCTTATCTCTGACCCCAGCCCGTTTGTGGACCTCCGACTGGGTCACGGTCGTTTCTATTACTACCGTCTGCTTGCGGAGCATCACCACGCTCTGGTGGGTCTGGACGTTGTCCAGTTCCGTTTTGTGGATTACTACTAACATCTCCAGTTGTATTGTTGTTAGGTGGAGTTGCAATAGAATTTGCTGGTGGAGGCGGTGCAGGTTGGGCTATTCCGCCACCTGGTAACGCCGATATAACGTGATCCATAACATTGATTTCAACAGAACCAGCCGCAATACTTCCGAAGTGTAACAAGTTATCGCCACCGCCATCTATCGCTGTAAAACGAGCGTTTGGCGTGTATATACTTCCTACTAAGAACGAGCGGTTCTGTAGTGTTATACCATTATTTCCGTTATGCACGAAAAACAAATTCATGTTCAGCGGATTCGCGTGTCCACGTGGTGCTATACCGTTATCGCCAGTTGCTGGAATATTCGGTCTAAGTGCACCAGTACCTGGTGTCATCAAACCTGCAATCCAAGCGGCTTCGGTTTGACGATTAATTGCATAAGTGAAGTTATTCAAGCGTGTGCAATTTAGCCAGTTTGCTGGGGCATTAGGGCGAATCGCAAAGTTGTACGGTCCTACAAAAACGCCACCCACGTGTCCATACTGAACCCCGGTAGGAATATAGAAAACAACCGAACCATTCCCTAAAGTCAACACCGCAACACGTGCAACGGCTTCAGCGTTTGTTTTCCAACGGAAAGTTCCGCTATCGCCACTGCCTGCATTTCCATTCAAACGAACATATACAACGTTATCAGGGTCAAGACCTGTGTCAATTAACAACACATTCATTGAACCACCGCCACCAGGACCAGTAGGTGGATTCAAGTTTAGATTGCGTGCGTTGCCATCAATACTACCGTCGTGGTAGAATACACGCCCTGCAGGAATCGATGACATATCAACTCCGTAACGGTCTATAAGGTTATCAATCGCAGTATCGCTAAGTGCAGGCGCACTTCCCCAAGCGAGTGTCTGTGCAGTAACACCAGCCCATGGTGATGGAGAAGGCATATTCCAGTTAGGCAAATTGGCACCAGGAGGGTTAGTCCGTCTATTTACCCACTCTTGAACTGTGCGTGTAACACCGTTAATCGTAACATTCATGTCAGCAGCACCTGTGTGTAAACGCCCAGCGTTAGTCGCTGTATTGACGTTGTTTTGTGCTGAGGAGTTAAT
The DNA here is from genome assembly GCA_009786985.1 of Oscillospiraceae bacterium. Lineage (GTDB taxonomy): Bacteria > Bacillota > Clostridia > Oscillospirales > Ruminococcaceae > Ruminiclostridium_E. The sequence goes on along the minus strand of WRGW01000108.1, from coordinate 28,645 downwards.
AGCGTGAACATCGCCGATGATGTACCATCTTACATTCGACCCAAAAGCCCCTGTAGTGCCTGTTCCCCAACTACCTTGATAATTACGGACGTGCAAGTCACCGCCAACAAAGATAATCGTTTCACTTCCGAAATTAACAGCACCCCAGTTATCCAAATTCGGAACACCCGCAGGACGACCGCTTGCAGGCCATCCGCCCGCATACACATTACGCCCGACTGTGACAACCAAAGGCGAACTATCATTTCTAAGCCTGATATTACCGATAATAGCATCATGTACGGCAGTTATATCGGAGGCTACATCAAAATTACGAGTTGGACTAGAACCCAAAATAGCCCAATAAGCGTTATGAAACGTCGAAGCTGTCAAACCACGTGACATCAGTTGTGAGAAGAGTGGGCGTGGAGCGTTTGAACCAGTCTGAACCGCCGCACCTTGTGTCCAGGTGTGCCCAGGTCCTTGGAATCTGATATGACCATATTCATCTGCAATTGTACCATCGCTTGAATCATCTGGAATACAAGGAGGTCCGATATGCCCTCCCCAGTTAGAAAGTGCATCAGCCTCAGCAGCAACACGTGCTTCAGCTTCAGTAGTTCCAGTTCCTGTACCCGAAGAAGCAGGTGCTCCACAAGGTCCGCAAGCCGGAATAGTTGCAGTCGCTGTATAGAGCGGGTCTTCACCACAGTAAACTCTTACTTCATCTTCATCGTATTCATAATACTCACAATCGGGATTTGTGCAACAAGGCGAAAGGTTTCCTGGCACACCAGCCCAAGGCGTACATTCTCTATGAAAATCATCTATATTAGTAGATGGAGGCATACAATTAAGGTTACACGAGTGCATAACTTCAGGGCATGGTTGACGTACACCACCATTTTCAGGGCTTGGTGCTGGGTGAGCCACACTATCGCCCACCAAAGCGGCAATTTGCTCAGCATTTAGATGATTGATTGAATCTGCACTCGTACCAGTTCCACCGCAACGGTCACAAATGTAATGTTCACCACCCGGAAATAGAGTCGTATGCCCTAACCACCACGAACAATTAGTGTTACCGCAACCGTAATCAGGTTCTGAACATCTTACCCAACCAACGCCTTCAAGAGCATTAACCTCTGGTATAGCACTAGGTATAGAATTTCCGCTAACAGAATCAGCTGAACCAACCCAAACTAACCAACCATTTTCCAACACATTATTGATATAATTATTAGGTCCATGAACAAAAGTTCCTTCAGTCGCACCAGGCATTCTTCGCGCCCAGACAGTTCTTCCATCAGTTCTATCCCACGCCCTAGTTTCGCCTTGAACAGTACAGTTCCCATATAAGAAATGTCCTGATTCCACTAGTTCCCAGCCTCTACCGTTAGGGCGTGCAGTATCGTCACGCCATTCCCAACCCCAGTGTTGACCTGGCGTTACCTCAGCGATTTGAAATTGGAAATTGCGTATTTCATTTCTATCATACATTCTCGATGATGTCACACGTCGCCCAGAATAATCTACAGTAACTTCAACAACAATATCACCATGACGGTTTATAAAAATGAAAATTGTAGCAGTTCCGCCACCACTGAACACACGTGAATCAGAACGCAAGAAATGTCTGCCTACAATAAATTCAGTTGGAAGCCCAAATTCATTTAATACAAGAGGCTCAACATTCCAAAGCGCAATTCCTTCATCGATATTTTCGGCAAGTGAAACTACATCCTCACCACTATTGAAGACAGCGTCAGACAATTCTTGATGGTCGGTTCCCGGAGTGAATAAAAACGATTGAACCACGCTCAAAACATCGTTTGCAGTCTGGAACGCCTGTGTATCACGATATGACATCACAACAGCTTGACGATTGCTCATAACAGTGTAATACATAGCCGTTGAAAGAATCACCATAAACGACATGATTACCAAAACAATGAACAAAATACTCCCTCGTTTTGATTTTAGGCGTGCTAATCTTTCTTCAAGTTTCATCATAATCACCATCTCCTTTACTTCTCACCTACAGCGTTTCATATTTCAATATAACATTTGATTTTAGACTTATCGCTCGAAAGTCAAAAACTGGAATCCTTCGTCGCTTGGTTCGTTCATAGGTTCAACAATGTAGAAATCGAGTTCTACGGTATACATAAATGTCAGCCCTCCAGCAGGTACTGGCAAGACTGCATCGCCACCGTCTTCGCCTTGACCATCCGCATCTACAACTTCCCCAGTGTCTAGTTCTCCTTCGACTTCTACAGCACCAGCAACCACTGCAACTACATCGCCACGCCGAATTGAACGAATATAAGTCGCATTCGGGAGATTGTAGATATACATAGAAAGTGCATCTTTCTGTGCCACATTCAACGGAATTTCAAATACCACACGTTGTGCGACTACTACTTCAGCGTCATTAGCAAGAAAACTTCGCATAGCTTCAATAACATCAGCATTATCATGCTCATCACTTGCGAGCCATTCACGGAAAGTTCTAAGTGCAAACGCACGATTCCCAATTGCACCTTGCATTACTCTTCTCATACCTTCAACAGAAGTTCCAGCTTCGGCTGGTGGCGGTGGCAAAGATACATTCTCGCCTTCGATTGCACCTTCTGATTCACCATCATTTTCTTCAGCTTCACCAGCAGGAGCAACATCGCCTACTTCACCGATTGTTGCTAAGTCTTTTATAGGATATGATATGTTGAACGGCATAAATTGTGTCAAAGTTAAAGCTTGAGTCTGTAATCTCTGGATTGCCAAGTCACCAGTTGACAAGTTAAGTGAATCTAAGATTTCACGTACCCGTCTATCGGCTTCAAAATCATACATTTCATTTTCATAAAAACCCTCGGACGCTCCAACACCGTACTCATAAGCCACAACAATGTCTTGCCCTATTCGTTGAAACGCTGAATCTCCATAATTTTCTTCAAACGTATTATACTGATTTCGGATTTCGTTATAAGAAGCCCTATTAGGTGCAATTCGATTATATGCAGGCAACACAAATACAAACAATCCTGCAACCGCAACCACTAAGACCGCAACAATCATAAGTGCAATTTGCTCATTCTTACTCAGTACCATTTTAATCACTACCTTTCTATCACAATCGTGACATAAAACGCAAAAATTTGCTATAAATTAAAAATATTAGCTCGATTAATCCATAGCGAATACTCTAAGTCCATCTTCTCTTTCAACACCACCCTCTTCAACGAAGATGTGACCACCTTTAATGCCAAGAGACAAATCGAACACAAAAAGTTCATTAGCTCCAGTTGGAATATCAAGTGCCGCAAGCAGTTGCGGTTCGATATCAAGACCATCTCGAGTAGAGGTTTCAAACCCAGCATAGACGATATTTTCAAAAAAACCTTGTCTATGGAGTGCTTCAACAAAATCAGCAGGTCCGTCTTCGTCGCCAGTAATAACAGTCAAGGTGATGTTATAAAAGCTCCAACTGACATCGTGAAAAGCAAAAAATGTAGATGCCATATCATCATTAGCATTGACATATTCATTCGCAGCCACTAAATTTTGTGCAATTTGAGGGATGCTTCCTCGTGGCAAAAAATCAAACAAGATTTGTGCAATTTCAACCGAACTTCTATACGTCCCAAAGTTATCTAAAACAGCTTCAGCCAATGCCATTTCAGCACGACGAGTATCAAAATCCCGCTGTTGAATTTGTGCCTGAACTGCCTCTCTATTTTGGATATAACTGTTATTGATTCCATTAACAATCATCACAGCCGCAAAAACTGCCGCCGCACTAACTCCAAGAGCTCCAAGAATTTGTAACGGGAACATATTCGCACTCTGTTTAGAAACAACAGCCTTTGATTGCAAAAGGTTGATTTGTTCTAAAAGTGGGTCAACCTTGTAGAATGCACCCACTGCGTTAGCGTATAAAGCAAAGTCAAGGTCACAATATTTAACGATATTATCTGGCATACTAAGAACAAGTGCTGGAATGTTAAACGACGCAATCGAGTTTGAAAGCGCAACAAAGTCTTTAATAGCTCCATAAAACATGATTTGTCTCAAAGGCTGTGAATTTGGTCTTTGCCCGATAAACTGAATCATGCGAAACAGGTTATCAAAAACCGCTATGTTGACATAATCAGGGTTGTTTTCATAATCCGATGGGTCGATTTTAATGTAACGTGACAGCGAAACCTGTCCATTTTCGTATAAGTTAATGTTTACAAAGTCATTATCAACCTGAATACATAAAAACGGCATTGCATCTTTAAGTTTAGGTGTGTTCAAAATCAAGCGAGTAATACAGTTGTTACTGATATTGATTTGTTTGAGCTTGAGCCCTAACTGTGTGAACAGCGTTTGATAGCTGTCAACTAAACGTTGCGGACAAGCAGTCGCCATTACTTTGATTGTAGCTTTGCCTTCACCGTTTTTGCCTTCACCAACGATTGAATACGACACATTGTAATCATTACCTATTCCCATTTCAGCGATAATCATAGCCTCAATCGCAGTGGTGTTTTTTAGCGTTTTAGGTTTCAGAACCTCAAGTTCCTTATAAAGAATCGAGCTTGAGTTAATGCAAACTACTACTTCTTTATCAGAAATTTTCATCGATTTGAGGAGTTCGCTGACTTCGCCCGCAACAATCGGAATATTAGTCACGTAACCGTTTACAATATTACCTTCAGAAATATCACGTACACCAGCATCATTGATTTTAATTTTACTCCCCGCAAGCGAACCTCGCGCAAGTTTAATCTGCCTATCAGTAATATCTATTGATACCATAAGTATTATCCGCCTTTCGTTTATTCATTACGAGTATACGAGTGATTGCCGATTTATCCCATTTGCCCCATAGAACCGTAGATTAGTGGGAAAATTCCCGCTAAAACAACCGCAACAGCACTTCCTAAGAAAATGATTAGCATAGGCTCCATCATACTGACAAGCTGTGTAATCGCTGTATCCGATTCTTCGTCGTAATAATCTGCCGTTTTTGCTAAAATCGAATCCAAACTACCTGATTCCTCACCAACAAGAACCATTGCTGTAAAAATCGGATTAAACACACCGATTTTTATCAATGCTTTGGATAGCGGCTCACCACGTTTGACATCTTCGACAACTTCTACAAAGCGTTCGGTGATGTAAGAGTTACCGAGCGTCTGTACTGATTTTTCAATACACTCAACCATCTGCAAACCAGACGAGAACAAGTTTGACATAGTACGTGCAAAACGTGCGGTATAAATCGTAGAAATCAAAGGACCTGCTTTAGGTGTAACAAGCATCATCTTATCTAACTTAAATCGAATATTCGGTGTTTTAATCGCCACACGTGCGCCAACAATCAAAGCACCAACTAAGCCTAAAAGAATGTACCAATACCCCGTCATAAAATTACTAATGTTCATAAGAACTAACGAAAGTGCTGGAATGTCATCTGCGTTTTCAAACATATCCATAAACATCGGGAAAATCAACGTAAACAAACCCACAACAACAAGAATCATCAAAGTTGCAAGAATAATCGGATACACCATCGCACTTTTGATTTTATTTTGCGTCTTGTTCTCTTTAGCATAATGATCCGAAACTCTGACCATAATCATATCTAAGTTACCGCTGGCTTCACCCGCAGCGACCATGCTGACAAACAAGTTCGGGAAACAACCAGGCTTGGAGGCAAGTGCCTCTGACAGAGAACGCCCCATCTGAACTTGTTCATAGATTTCAGTAAGTAATTCCTTGGCTTTTTTGTTTTGTTCTTGCGTAACCATTATGTGCAAAGCCCGAACAATACTAATTCCTGCGACCAACATCGAGCTAAGCTGACGGCACAAAAACGACAACCCCTTAGTCTTGTAACGATATGCTACTCGAGGTGTCTTTTCCCCTAAATCTTTGTAAGAAGTGCAGAAAAGTTGACGAGATTTCAGCTTTTCAACAAGCTCCTGATGGCTATCGGCCGACTCTTTACCACGAGAAATGTTACCGTTTACATCGGTTGCTACATACGAGTATAATGCCATAAATGCACGCTCCATTCTCTACAATTTTGCCCTAAATCACTATCAAACCATTATCAAATTTACTTAGAACTTGTATTCATAACAGACATTATATTACTCCGCAACGAAAGTCTTAACACTCACGGCAAAGCCACACGTGACTATTCATTGCTCAAAATGCCCATGTTTCTCGTTTGCCTACGGCAAACAACCGAAACAGCTGGGCAGATATTAATTCACAAAAATGTCAAGACATTTGTTGCGAATTAATATAATAAGTAAGCAAGCAAAACTTTTGCTACGAATACAGATTTCTACAAATTTATGCTATAAGTCCACACTACCATTATATCATGAAAAAACAACAATTACAATATAAAAAACATACAAAATTAAACATAGTTTTTTGTGCAAGTTGCACAAAAAACTTACGAACGTTTATGAAAACTCACCAAACCAGACACGTTCATCAAACGGCATTTTTTCGCGTTTAAGACATTCGCCATCTGGTAATCCTATAGGAATCACTGTTCTAAGCTGATAATTTGCTGGTGCGTTCAGCAAATCACAGAGTGCCTTTTGTTTGTCCGCTGGGAAATACGGACTATCTAACCAGAGCGCGACGTACCCCAAAGCAGTCGCTGCTAACAGCATATTTTCGGTTGCGGCAGAATAGTCCTCAATCTGGAAATCCATCTTCCAATTCTGTGTTGTCTTATCGGTAAAAACAACGATTGCTGCGGGTGCTGTGAGAGTCCCTTCAGTAGGTGCAATGTCGCAAAGTGGTTGAACAGCCTGTCTGTCTGGCAAAATCACCAGCTTGACGCATTGCAGGTTCATTCCAGTAGGTGCTGATAACCCTGCACTTGCGATTTGCACGAGTTTTTCGCGTGGCACTGGAGTAGATAAAAATCGACCTTTGTGAGAATAGCGTTTTTCGATTATTTCAAAAAAATTCATTGATAAGTCTCCTTTAGATTTCAAATTTAGACTTTTTGATACGAATTTCTGGACTCCTCTTCAGCGCACTGCTCTTACAGGCTTTGATGCAATCACCACAGCGTATACACTCTGGTGAGTTCGGAGTTTGAGCTGGATTTATGACTGAATCACAAGCATTTTCGCACGCTTTGCAACCCGAGCTACTACAGCACTTATTGGAATCACAGTGTAGCCTAAAAACGGCGATTCTATTAAAAAAGCCGTAAAACGCACCGAGAGGACAGAGGATTCGACAAAAAGGTCTGTACACGAAGATTGAAGTAAAAATCACAGCGGTGGCAATGCTTGCTTTTATGACAAAAAACCAACCAAGTTCGTTTCGTAAATTTTCGTGAACCGCCAACAGCGGAACTGCCGCAAAAATCGTTCCAGATGGACAGATATATTGGCAAAACCACGATGAACCAAGCCCCGAAAGTTCGTGTCTAATAACAAGCGGTAAAACAAACACAAATAATACCAATATGACATATTTGCAGTAACTCAAGTATTTCAATTTAGTCCGAATTTTCGGCGAACGAATTTTATACAAAAGGTCTTGAACTAACCCCATAGGGCAGACATATCCACAGATATATTTTCCAAAAACCACTCCAGTAATCAAAAGAAATCCAGTAACGTAAAGGCTGATATTATGTCGAACGCCAGCCAAAAACATCTGCATAGAACCGACTGGGCAAGAAGTCACTGCCGCTGGGCATGAATAGCAGTTTAACCCAGGTGTGCAGAGATGTTTTAGAGAACCGTCATAAATTCTCCCAGTAAAAAAATTGCCGATTAGAGGATTCTGTGCCAAAAAAGCTATAAACTGTAACAATAGACGTTTCATTTTTTATAACCTACTATTCCACTACACCTAAATTATTTGATAGGCAGTTTGCTCTAAACCACTGATTCGTCAGGCTAAATGAATGAAATAAATTCCTTCATTTAGCTCTTGTTTGGCACTACCCTACCCCGATACACTCAAGGCAGACGACTGAACCCTTTTGTCTAACCGCTTCCAATTCAGCCATAAAAAGCCCCCAAATCATGAGGGCTATTCCAATTATAATCACAATAAGCTGAATTATTCGTATTCTTGTCATCATTAGTCCACGCTCCCTACACGAACCAGACCAAGCATCTCTGATTGAGCTTCTCCCACTCTACCAGTGAGCGAGTCTGGAAAGATGTCGTTAGCCGTGAGTAACGCAGTTGTCGGAAAAAAACCAGTTGCAATGTCACTGACTAAATCAGAAGCCTCACTAGCGTCAATAATAATAAAATCCTCTGTAATTCCAGCAGATTCTACAATATTTACAGCACCGCCTACATTATCGAAATCACCGAGTAGCCCAATAAAACCTACGATGTCGCCATAATCTTCAAGCATTTGTGATAATGTCGGCATCGATTGTACGCATGGATTACACCAAGTCGCCCAGTGGTAGACAAAAAACGCTCGTTTTTCACCAAGGCTCTCATTAGTGACTGTGTTACCAAATATGTCAACAGCCTCAAATTCATACGGGAAAGCAAATAGCGGGAAATTTAGTTCTTCGCTATTTTCGCCCGCCCCACCTGTACTTTCTGAACGCCCAGGTGTTCCACTTTGACTAGACTCTATAGAATCTGAACACGCTATTACTGTAGCAGACAAAACTACTAAAATCATGATTAGTCTAACAATTTTTTTCATTATTCAACAGCCCTCTTTCACGATTGTTATTCAAGACTTCCTAAATACGCCTCTAAAATCAGAGAGGCTGCTACCGCATCGATACTTTCTTTGCGTTTTTTGCCACGACGGTCGTCCATATTCATAAATACGTTCGCTCCAGCTGTAGTGAGCCTTTCATCCCATAGTTTGACTGGTACTTCAAGATATTTCAACTCCAGTTTTTCCGAAAGCAAATCAGCAATTCTCACGCATTTTTGGCTTTTTTTGCCTTTAGTGCCGTTCATATTAATCGGATTACCGACTATTACTTCAACCACCTGTTCTTCGCAAACAATTTCAACAATGGCTTCAAGTAGCTTTTCAAGATTTTTGCCACTAATCACTTTTAGCGGCATAGCGATTGTTTGCGAAGAGTCACTAAGTGCAATTCCAGTTCTGACTTCGCCTAAATCAACTGCAAGAATTTTCCCCATGATTTGCCCTTTCGTACTGAAGGTTGTATGCCCTCGTCAAGTATTACTCCATATCGAAAGTCTGGCACACAGCCCACATACCTTAGCGGAACATAGTAGAATTATTAAGAATATGCGTATTATACAAAAACAGAACATCCGAGCCATCGGTAAACTCAACAAAATGGTGCAAAACTCTGCTATCAATATATCGCATATCTATTAAGACAATTTGTTCATAACTTTCCGACATCGCCAAAATCGGTGCAATGCTTGACGCAAAAGAATCCCTAAAAACATAAAGATTACGCCCTGTTGTATTCCCAGTATCAAGCCAAACGACTGACTGTGGACCTCTGAGAAAAATGCTATACGGGTCAACTCCCTGAAACGCTGAATAATCGTATATCGCTCCCGTTTCGTAAACCGCACTCATTTGAGCAGCACTCAGGCTGTCGTTCATATATCGAGCGGCAATTGTAGTTCTTTGAGATTCGAAAGACTCATTGGGAAGTTGCCGAACCTCCATAATGTCTGGTTGCATAGGAAGAGCCAACTGCCCGTAATATACTCCGAAAAATTCGCCTACAGTAATATTATCAGTCTGAACTGGTGATACAAACCCCATTTCGCCACCAAGCGTCTTTACAACATTGTCTAGCTTAACTTGATTCCAGTGTAAGTCTGTTCTATAGAAATCATCAATTGTAAGTGAATCGGTAATATCAATAAAATTAACCTCTGGCAACAATTCTGACAAAATTTCACTTCCACGGAATGGGCAAATCGTCATATTACGGCGATTTGTATAAAAGCTCTTATCTGGTATTATCGCAAAATACAATTCCAAATCCTGACCCGAAGAGGTGAGAATCGGCAGTAAATTTCGGAGGTTTTCACCACTCTGACGATATTGTTCTTCATCCATCAGCTCAAATCGCCCTATGCCCGAACGCCGATTAAAATACAATCCGTTTCGGTCAGATTGTCGCAGAATATAAAAAGTAGTCAAAGCACGAATGTTTCTGAGCCGTTCTCTAAAAACAAAATTATCAGAAGAATAGTCTAAAAATTCACTCGCAAAATCACCAGAAGCAAACGTAATCAAATCAAATTCAGGGCGTGAAGCGGGGCGACGACGTTCGCTTTGAATAAAATCTGGCGATTCTAAAAAAAGATTGAGCAACAGCCCAGCAGCGATTATTCCAAGAAATACTACAACGCTCAAGGTTTGTGAAATTTTTAGGCTTTTGGATTGCTGACCTTGCAGAACATCTTGTTTGTCTTTCATCGACATCTCCTATTCCAGACGAGCAAAGCCTGTCTTTTTGAAGAGCTTTGTGCTTCGTCGAGCTTCGGGGACGGCAAAGCCGCCCCTCCAGCTCTTGTTTTGCAAAGCGAGAGCGGAGGTGTCAGTGGCTCTGCCGCTGAGCAGTCCGCTTGAAGAGCTTTGTGCTTCGTCGAGCTTCGGGGTCGGCAAAGCCGCCCCTCCAGCTCTTGTTTTGCAAAGCGAGAGCGGAGGTGTCAGTGGCTCTGCCACTGAGCAGTCCGCTTGAAGAGCTTTGTGCTTCGTCGAGCTTCGGGGTCGGCAAAGCCGCCCCTCCAGCTCTTGTTTTGCTTAAAATCTAAAATAAATAAACGGATTAAATGTTCCGTCAACCAAAAATGCTGTTGAAATAATCAAGCATAGTGCTACTAACATTGGCTCAGCAAGTGGGAAAGGTTTCAGAAATCGATTAAACGCCCGTTTTGGGAGTTTGGTCGCACCGATTACACAAATCAAGAGTAACACTGCATAGCTTTGCAGGTAATAGAGCGAGAATTGTCCATAAAGGCTTTCTGATTCAAAGATATTGTTAGACCTAAACAGCATAAAACTACACAGAATAAGCGTAAGCGTATATATATGACGAGCTATTTTGTGCCAATCATCAAAGCGCAAATATTTGCGGAGAATGTTTTTTTCTATTAACAAAACCACTACAAAATACAGCCCCCATAGAATAAAATTCCACGCTGCACCTTGTAGAAATCCGATTAAAGTCCAGACCACTAAGATATTCAGCCATTGGCGTTTTCTGTTCCCGCCAAGCGGGATATAGACATAATCCCTAAGCCATAGCCCAAGCGAGATATGCCATCTTCGCCAGAACTCTGTTACACTTTTTGATATATACGGATAGTTGAAGTTTTCGATAATCTTAAATCCAAATACACGCCCTAACCCGATTGCCATATCGCTATAACCTGAAAAGTCAAAATAAATTTGGAGTGCGAACCCTGCGGTCAAAAGCAGAAATGATAGCACACTCTTTTCGCCACTACTTTCGACGACGTGAAGCATTTCACCAAGCGTATTCCCGATTATGACTTTTTTGCCAAGCCCTACAGTAAACCTACTAAGACCAGATGAAAAGTTTTCAAACGTCACTTTACGCTCATGCAAAGCAGGTTCTATATCCGAATATCGCACAATCGGTCCTGCGACTAATTGTGGGAATAGGGTGATATATGTCGCCAATCTAAACACGCTTTTTTGAACAGCTACATCTCTGCGATACAAGTCAATATTGTAGCTAAGAATCTGGAAAGTGTAAAAACTAATTCCAATTGGTACGATTACTCCAGTCAGCGGAATATCCAACGGAGTTAGCCAGTTTATTTGAGTCAAGAAAAAATCAGTGTACTTGAAGTATGCTAATCCAGACAATCCTGTAACAATACTAATTATAAGTGCCACTTTTGCTGATTTAGGATTGTCTTTGTTATGAAACCAGTCAATCAAAAGCCCCCAGAGCCAGCTGTTTACAGTCAATCCGAAAATGAGGAGCAAAAATATAGCCCCTCCCCATGCGTAGAAAATCACACTTGCAGTCAACAAAATTGCATTTCTAAGCGAGATTAGATTTGCAGGTGATGACTCAGCTCCTGTAATTTTTCTAACTATCCATGGAATCGCAAAATACGCAAACAGAACCGCTGGTAGAAAATAATAAAGGAAAGGTATACTTGAAAACATCATAATCAGTTCACGCATACCTTTCCTTTATTGTTAAATCGCAACGTCAAGCCATTTAATCTATATTTTCAATTTCACCGTTGCCTATATCTAATCCGCCACCGATGTCCATTCCGCCACCGAAGCCCATGCCCATACCATCACCTTCTGCATCAGGGTCATAGCCTTCAGGAGGGTTATCAGGGTCAAATTCAAAGAACACGTTTACATTATTTTCGCCGTCCATGATTTCACCGAAAATATTAGTAATAACGTCTGATTGCTCAACCGTTTGAGCCGCAATCAAAAGCACGTAGTTTTCGTTTTGGATTACTACAGCTTTATGAGGGATTACGCAAATCCATTTAGCAGGGTTATATCCGTCAGCGATTGCTGATTGAACAGCTTCTGCAGCCTCAACATCATTAGCTTGGATTAACGCCACTTGAAACGCAAATGCACCAATTAACGCCTGGGCGTTGTAGACAGATTCTGTGTAAGTTACTACTTGTTGCGCAGTTAAACCTACAGCGTTTTCAAAATTATCGGTAACTTCTTCAACCCAACTCATCGGAATACCTTCGTCGCCGAGTTCTTCGCGCGCAGTGTCCATTACAGTCTGCAAAATTTCTTCAGTTGAATCACTTTCGTGAGCAATTCCACCACCGTCAGTTCCGTTACCTCCATTGGTAGGACCGTTAGCACCATTATCGTCATTAGCACCGACACCTACGTTAGAGTCTTCAGTGCCTGAATCGTCAGGTGTTTCATTACAAGCCGCAAATGCAAGCATTAGTGCTGCACAGCTTGAAATAGCGATTATTTTTTTCATGTTTCTCATTTAGTTTTTACCTTCCTTACATTATGCGTCCTAAGAACCTATCTTCAATAATTCTAACGCAATATAATTTATAGTGTGATATGATTTTTTGCTTTTATGCACACTACATTTCAAATTATATCACACAAAATGTAATTGTCAAGCCTTTTTTAAAAGTTAAAAAAATAATTATTACTTAAATTCCGTAATTATTAAAAAAACACGCAAAAAATGCTTGACAAGTCAAGATTTATATGCTAAAATAGTATGTACCGCGTGTGTTTGGTCTTGAAATGCCAATTTTGTTTATTAGCAATAGTGCTACCAAAACACAGCGAGACTTAATTTAAAAGAGGTATAAACAAATGTACGCAGTAATCGAAACTGGCGGAAAACAGTATCAAGTCAAAGTTGGCGACGAGATTTTTGTTGAAAAACTCGGCGTTGAGTCTGGTGAAGTTGTTTTTGACAAAGTTGTCATGGTAGGTGGAGATACGCTAAAAGTAGGCTCACCTTATGTTGATGGTGCAACGGTAACTTCTTCATTAGTCAAAAACGGTAAAGGCAAAAAAATCACGGTATTCACCTATAAACCGAAAAAAGGCGTAAAACGCAAAATGGGACATCGTCAACCATATAGTAAGGTAAAAATTGAAGCGATTAACGCTTAGAGCCTGTTCGGTATCTCCGAATGAGTGATTTTATGAAACGAATTTTTCGTCAGACAAGGCAAAATTTTGCGTAATGCTTTGTGCCTTGCGGAAAATTTTAACGAAGTACGATGGAAAATTAGTTATAAAATCACCATGAGCGAGATATTGAACAGACTCTTAACAAGTAAAAGTAAGAATTATTGGTTTTTTAGATTGTTAATAAGTAAAAGGAGTATTTTGATATGGCACATAAGAAAGGTGTGGGTTCCACTCGAAATGGTAGAGATAGTGAATCCAAACGGCTTGGCGCGAAAAGAGCAGATGGACAAATGGTTATTGCGGGGAATATTTTAGTCAGACAAAGAGGAACTAAAATTCACCCTGGAGTTAATGTAGGGATAGGGCGTGACCATACTTTGTTCGCATTAAAAGACGGTAAAGTTAAGTTTGAAAGGCTCGACAAAACACGCAAAAAAGTTAGCATTCAAGAGGTTGTGTAAAGCCAAAACAAAGAGCATAAAATTGAGGTTATTAGTTTTCCTCGCTTTATGGACTGACGTTGCTTAGCTAAACGAGCGAGGGTAAAACCTCGCTCGTTTTATGGTTTTAGACAACCTCAAAAAACTATTTTCAAGCAATCTGCTTATAGAAAAACAGTGAGGTTCTAATGTTTGTAGATGTTGTAAAAATCACAGTAAAATCTGGCGATGGTGGGAACGGGGCGGTATCGTTCCACCGTGAGAAATATGTTCAGGCGGGCGGTCCTGACGGGGGAGATGGCGGTAAAGGTGGAAATATTGTATTTATAGCTGACGATAGCTCTTCTACTTTGGTTGACTTTCGTTACAAAAAAAAGTTCATCGCCGAAAACGGACAAAACGGCGGAACAAAACGCTGTACCGGTAAATCTGCTCCTGATGTTATAATCAAACTTCCAAGAGGAACACTTGTTCGAGAAAACGAGAGTGGGCGCTTAATCGCTGACATTTCAGGTGATGAGTCTGTTGTGATTTGCAAAGGCGGAAAAGGCGGAAAAGGTAACGCCCACTTCGCAACTTCAACACGGCAAGCCCCAAGGTTCGCTAAACCTGGATTTTTGGGAGAAGAACTAAAACTCACGTTAGAGCTAAAACTGCTTGCTGATGTAGGGTTAGTAGGTTTTCCGAACGTCGGTAAATCGAGCCTTATTAGTGTGGTTTCCGCTGCAAAACCACAAATCGCAAATTATCATTTTACCACGCTTACGCCAGTTCTCGGAGTAATCAAAACTACCGAAAGCTCATACGTTATGGCGGATATACCGGGGCTTGTCGAAGGTGCAAGTGATGGTGTAGGGTTAGGTCATGCGTTTTTGAGACACGTTGAGCGTTGCAGGCTAATCGTACATATCGTAGACGTTTCTGGCTGTGAAGGGCGCTGTCCTAAAGATGATTTCGAGAAAATCAACACTGAACTTGCACGGTTTTCAGAAGAGTTATCAGCTCGACCGCAAATAGTTGTTGCGAACAAATCCGACATTGCGACCGAAGAACAAATTTCCGATTTTAAGCAATTTATTGAAAACAACACTGAATTTCCGTTCTATACAATTTCAGCGGCGACTCAAAATGGATTACAGGCGTTACTCGATTGTATTGAGGAAACACTCCCTAAACTCCCACCAATTAAGTCTTATGAAGCTGAACCACTTAGCTTGGTCGAACTTGAAGAGCGTGAAAAAGCCAAGCGTGCGTTCAAAATCGAAAAGTTGGAATCTGACTATTTTATGGTTGACGCTCCGTTCCTTTTACCGATTATTCGAGTAGCGAATATGGATGATTATGAAAGCCTGCAATATCTGCAACGTGTGCTACGTTCATCTGGTATTATCGATGCTTTAGAAGAAGCCGGTATCAACGAAAATGATACCGTCGCCATTTTTGATTTTGAGTTTTCTTACGTGAGGTGATAAAATTGCCGATTTCAGAAACAAGCACGTTTAATAAAGAATTACCGCTATCCAAAACTGAAGCTAAAAGCTATAGTTCATTAACACTGGCTTTTCTTGGCGATTGTGTGTATGAAAATTTGGTTAGACAGAGGGTTCTTTTAGAAGGCACTCACACTAAAAAATTGCACGAGAAATCGGTGTCAAAAGTACGTGCATCATACCAAGCGGCGGGTGCGAGATTACTTGAAGAATCAGATTTATTATCAAATGAAGAATCCGATGTTCTCAGAAGAGGGCGTAACGCAAAGTCAACTGTGCCAAAATCCGCTAAAGTCGCTGACTATAAATTGGCTACCGGGCTTGAAGCGTTGTTTGGATATCTCACACTAATCGGCGAAAACGAACGTGTAAAAAATCTGTTTGAACACATTTATAATGGAGGAAAACTTGTATGAACGTCACTAATCTATACCAAGCGGACTGTGGTATCGCTTATCAAGTCGTGGACTCTCCTAAAGGGTTGTTAGAAAATCTCGGCATCCATGCAGGGAGTCGGGTTGAAATCAAAATTCGATACGCTCTCGGTGGACCAGTACTTCTAAATGTCGAGAACGCATATTCAATCGCAGTTGGCAAAGATGTTGCCGAAAAAGTTCAAGTAGTAACTGTGTGAATTTTTTAGAATTGCCGTAAAATCGAATCCGCCACTCTTTTTGCACAAGCCCATGCCCATTCAAGATTATACCCTCCACAATCACCGTCAATGTCAAGCGATTCACCAATTATGTAGAGAGTGCTACAAATCTTAGAAGACAAATCGTCATTTAACTCACTAACATCAACCCCCCCAGACATGACTTGTGATTTCTGCCACGGAGCTTTCCCGGTGACCGGAAATCGCCAGTCTTTCGGGGGAATCTGGTTTTTGTTCAGCACCTGAACTATTCGTGAATGAAACAACCCCTCATAACCGATTTGTTTGATTTCGTCTTCATTAAATTCTGGTGCAATATCAAGTGAGATGGTTAAATTTAGCGGGGATTGTGATTTCGCATAATCTCTAAATAATTGTGCCAACTTCCTTGAAATATTCATAATACAAATCCCAGACAGGAAACCGTCACCAAACTGTACTTCACCATATTCGCTTTTTAAAATCTCCTCACCCGCAATAGCAGAAGCATCTGCACGGATTCTAAGACCTTTGAGTGGGCGTGTAAGTCGTTCGTAGGTCATCACTGGGCATAAAGACGGGAGCGGTTCGATTATAGTATGCCCTAACTCTTGTAAGAAAACAAGCGGTGCATTTCCAGTGGCCCAAATTACGATTCCAGTGTTAAACAACCGATGAAACTCTTTTTTAGAACACTCAGTTTCGCACCTAAAATCGGTGTGAACGCAAGCACGCCTAAGCGTGTCAAGGACAGAGTTTGCAGTGTTAGAATAAGGATACAATCGCCCCTCAGTATCGGCGCATGTCACCAACCCAAATTCTTTAAAAAAGTGTTCTGCCCCCTGCCAGTTTTGTAAGATTTTTTTTACAAAATCAGGATTGTTGTAAGCGGTGAACGTTCTTTCTTTTTCGGAAATACGATTACTAACATTTCCGAGATTGCACCGACCATTCCCAGTGGTGAGGAGCTTTTTGCCCACACGCACGTTCTTTTCGATGACTGTGTTCTTGACACCAGCCCTCGAAAGTAATGCTGCCACCGCCAAACCAGACGCACCTCCACCTATGATTGTAATGTTTGTCGCAGAATTTTTCATATTAGACCTCATTAGGAGCAAAAATACCTTTTTCGGTGACAATCGCAGTAATCAATTCGGCTGGTGTTACATCAAAAGATGGATTAAAGCATTTTATGTCTTTAGGAGCAATTCGTTCTTTGAAATAAAGCTCGGTGATTTCAGTAGCATTTCTTTCTTCTATAACTATATCCGCACCAGTTTTACAGCTTTTATCAAAGGTTGAAGCTGGACAAAAAACATAAAAAGGCACTCCATAATGTTTAGCGAGAACCGCTAACCCCGAAGTTCCTATTTTATTCGCAACATCGCCATTAGCTGCCACTCTGTCACAACCGACAAAAGCGGCAGAAATTTGGCGTAGCGTTTTTTGTTGCATAACAGCACTAACCATGTTATCACATATGAGGGTAGTGTCAACCCCCGCATTCATAAGCTCTAACGCCGTGATTCTTGCACCTTGTAATAGTGGTCTTGTTTCATCGACGTATGCTCTTAACTTCATTCCACGCTCTGCTCCTAAGATTAACGCACCAAGCCCAGTTCCGTATTGCGAAGTTGCGAGTGCTCCTGCATTACAGTGAGTTATTACACAATCACCATCCTTTAGAAGAGTAAGCCCATGTTCAGAAATTGCTTTGCACATAGCTATATCTTCATTGTGTATTGCTTGACACTCACAGAGCAGGTCTTTGCCGCTTTTGTGAGCGGCGAGCATTCGGTCAACCGCCCACGCAAGATTAACCGCAGTAGGGCGAGCGGATTTTAGCTTTTCTGCTATTTGATTGCATTCGTCTGATTTATATTTTTTATCTTCTACCTCGATGTGTTGACAGCAAATGTAGAAAGCATACGCCGCAAAAACCCCGATTGCGGGTGCCCCCCTAACTTTGAGGGTATAAATCGCATCATACATTTCATCAATTGTACGAAGTTCTAAATATTTAATTGTGTTAGGCAATAACCGCTGGTCTAAGATAATTACAGCATCTTTTTTGTCCGAAAGGCGGATATTGATTAGAGGTTTTTGTGGAATCCTATTGTTTTTGTTTGTGTTCATTAGCTAAACCCTCAGCGTATTTTAATAAGCCGTAAAATAATGGAATATACGTAGTAATAATCTTTTCACACCATTCATCTACGATTTCTAAGTTTTTATATTGGTGAGAAATCTCGTTTCTAACTTGTAGCATTTCCGCCCAAGTGTGTTCACTTATAATATTCGCCTCATAACTTTTTTGCAAAACTTCTTTAGGAGAACCTTTGGCGAAATTAAAAACCTTATGTTCTTCTATAAGCAAATCTTTCATCAATTTCCAGCTTAAATCGAGAGTGATTGAAAACTTAGCAATTATTCCACACCAAATAAAACCTTTTAGACCTATAAAATCTTCACCTAATTCGGTAATTGTAATTTTTTCGATTTCAGATAACGATTCGAGCGAATCTCTAAAAGCCTTAAGCCTTGTGGAGTAATTTGCCATATAGTTCTATATCCTTTCGTAAACTCTCTGAACACTTGTCAAAATCCACAATATTAACCGCAAACAAAGTGGGAAGTTCTTCAATTTTATTTTCGAGAGAAATTAAATCCACACTATCACCTGTAACAGCAATGTCAATGTCACTTCGTTCGACTGCTTTACCAGTTGCACGCGAACCGAACAAAGTCACAGAAGATACTCCGTGATTTTTGCAAAGAGTTGTAACTAATTTAATCACTTCGTCTGGAGAACTTATACTTGTGTTCATAATTCACCTGAAAACGATTCAATCGAGCTTCTAATCAATTTTTTGAACATAGGTGCACAAGCGTTAGCAGCCTCCATAACCTCATCATGGGTGAGTGGGTTATCAGACAAACCGCAAGCAAGGTTCGCTACACACGAAATTCCACAAATCCGCATTCCAGCATGATTCGCTACAATCGCTTCACACGCAGTACTCATTCCAACTGCATCTGCTCCAAGTGTCTTGTACATTTTGATTTCCGCTGGCGACTCAAAGTTAGGACCACTCGCTTGAACGTATACTCCTTGTTGTAAAGGAACACCAACTTTAATGGCACTTTCCTTAATCTTTTCACGTAAAGCCTTGTCGTAAATCTCGCTCATATCAGGGAAACGTACACCAAATTCGTCTAAGTTAGACCCGATTAACGGGCTTGGCACAAAACTACTAATTTGGTCGATAATGAGCATAAACTCCCCAGCACCAAAGCTGATTCCGCCAGACGCATTAGTCAAAAACAAAATTTCAGACCCCAGCTTTTTCATAAGGCGAATAGGTAGCACTGTATCGTGCATTGAATACCCCTCATAATAATGCACACGCCCCTGCATAATTACTACTGGAACATCTCCAACTTTTCCGAACACAAATCTGCCTTTATGACCTTCAACAGTAGATTGTGGAAACCCGTCAATATCCGAATAACTGACTGTTTTAACAACCTCGATTTCATCAGCAAACTCACCAAGCCCAGAGCCTAACACGAGTGCGACTTTTGGGACAAAATCCCCGATTTTTGATTTAACGCTGTCGTAACAGCTATTTAATTTTTGATTTACATTCACAATTATTTCCCCCTATATAACTGTTCAGTTTGAAAATGCTTTAGCATTTTCAAGTGTGGCAAATGCCACACAACCGCCTAAGGCGGATGAAGAACTTGTTGCATAGTCGATTTTTGCGTGCTGTAAGCACGTCGACAAGCAACGCTTGTCGATTGAAATGCTTTGCATTTCAAAACTGACCGACTATATAATCGCAATAATTTCAACTTCCACCATAGCGTTTTTTGGAAGTTGTTTTGCCGCCACGCATGAGCGTGCTGGTTTATGAGCAAAGTGTTTTTCGTATACGGCGTTAAATTCAGCGAAGTCAGACATATCTGCCAAGAAACAGGTTGTTTTAACAACGTCTTCAATCTGCATTCCCGCTGCTTTTAAGACTGATTTTACATTACCGCAAACTTCTTCAGTCTGTTTAGTAACATTATTTTCACCTGCTTCGATACATTTCATGGCGATTTGACCCGATGCGTATAAAGTTTCTCCAGATTCAGGCTTAACAAGCATCGCCTGCGAATATGGACCTACCGGGAATGGTGCGTCTTCAGTGAAGATGATTTTTTTCACAATATCAATGTGTGGTTTGCTGAACATTATCAGAAGCTGTTCTCAATCTAAGAACCCCAATTCAACAGTTTACCACGTTCCTTTCTAAAATTTAAAACCTGTTCTTATTCCCAACCTTGATTCTGAGCTTTATATATAACTCTATACCCTTTAGATTTTAATGCACCAATTACTTGGTCAAAATGTTTATGATTTCTTGTTTCAAGTGAAACGTGCAGAAAACAGCCAGTGATTTTAGTTCCTTTGCCACCTTGGTCGTGAGAAAGTTTAACGACATTTGCTCCCTCTTTTGCGATAATCGCCGAAACTTCCGCCAACGAACCTGGTTTGTCAAGCATTTCTATAATCAGCTCGGTGAATCGCCCAATCGTAAGCATTCCACGATTAATCACCCTTGAAAGAATGTTAATATCAATATTTCCGCCAGATACAATCGCACATACATTTTTACCTTTGAGAGGGAGTTTTCCGTGCATTGCCGATGCGACTGCGACAGCACCCGCACCTTCTGCAACACGTTTATGATGCTCTAACATTTTTAAGAGTGCTGTTGCGATTTCATCTTCTTTAACAGTGACTATGTCATCGACATAGTTTCTGCAAATCTCGAAAGTGAGTTCACCGGGGGTTTTGACAGCAATTCCATCTGCAAAAGTGTTGATGTGTTTCGAATCCAACCGCTTTCCCGCCTTAAATGAACGCCCCATACTGTTCGCACCAGACGCTTGAACACCATAAACTTTACAATCAGGATTAGCAGACTTAACTGCCGCTACCACTCCAGAAATCAACCCACCACCCCCGACTGGGACTATTACCGCATCGATTTTAACACCCTTTTGGTTTGACTGTTCTATGATTTCACGCCCGACTGTTCCTTGCCCTGCAATCACATCAATGTCATCGAAAGGGTGAACAAACATTCCGCCGATTTGCTGACAATATTCCCATGCAGCGTGATAGGTATCATCATATACAGTTCCGTATTTTTTGACTATTGCCCCCATACGTTCGGTAGCTTCAATTTTGTAAAGCGGTGCGATTGTTGGTAAAAATATAGTCGCTTTAATTTCAGCCTCACGTGCGGCCAACGCAACGCCTTGAGCGTGATTACCAGCCGAACACGCAACAACTCCACGTTTTTTTTCATCATCAGACATAAGCGACATTTTATAATACGCCCCTCTAACTTTGAAAGAACCAGTAGTCTGCAAGTTTTCGGTCTTGAGCCACAGATTACAATAATCGCTTTTGACTAGATTTGCCGTCTCAATAAATCCAGTATTTTTTACGATTTCACTTTTCGCAAAAAAGTCAGATGCTTTTTCTACTCTTTGATTGATTGCTTGTAAAGACGGAAGTTTTGAAAAGCTCATGTCAACTTCACTTCCTTAACATCATACAGCTTTTCTAGCTGACGCATTACCTGTATTTTTGCATATTCATCGCCTTTTGAACGAACTGTGATTCGATAAATATCGCTATTGGTTTTATCCGCTACGACCGCTTCAAGTTCATCGATATTATATCCACGGCGAGCGTAAATACTGGTGATTCGATTTAACGCACCGTAGCGATTTGCTACCAATAGCTCTACTGTAAATTCCATCACGAATCACCTCCCGCACTTGCATTGAATTTTGTAATAATCATATCATCGACGGCTTTTCCAGGTGGAATCATTGGGAGTACTTCTTCGTCCATATCAATGCGACAATCAATCACTACTGGCGATTTAGGGAGCTTTGCGAGAACACTTTTAAGCTCGTCCACATTAGTGACTCTAAACCCATTAGCTCCAAACGCTTCTGCGAGTTTGACGAAATCGGTCTTTCGACCAAGTGTCGTCTGTGAGAACCGCTCGCCATAGAATCGTTTTTGCCATTGTCGAACCATTCCAAGAACACCGTTGTTAAGAATCACAATTACAAGCGGTAAATTTTGGCTAACCGCAGTTGCAAGTTCGTTTAAGTTCATTCCGAAACTGCCATCACCCGTGAACAACACAGTTCTTTTCTTTTGATTCGCTACGCATCCACCGATTGCTGCCCCCATTCCATACCCCATCGTTCCAAGCCCTCCAGACGTGAGGAAAGTGCGTGACATCTTGAACGGGTAATACTGCATAGTCCACATCTGGTGTTGACCTACGTCAGTTGCGATTACAGTGTCATCAGCCATAAACTCCCCGACTGTTTCGATTGCTATTTGTGGCGTAAAATCACCCTCTTGACGAGCATTACCAAGTTTCAACTCATCAACACGTGCCAGCCAGTCAGAGTTAGAAGGTTTGATATCACTAAGTTGTGGCAATAATTTTGCTAAAACCGCTTTTATATCACCTTTTACGCTAATATTCGGTTTTACGTTTTTGCCATGCTCCGAAACATCAATGTCTACATGAATAATCGTTTTATCCTTCTCGTACACCGAGATATTTCCAGTTGCACGGTCAGAGAACCTTACACCGAGGGCTAATAGCACATCACATTCTGACTTTGCGACAGTCGCTGCATATTTTCCGTGCATACCACACATTCCGAGTGCTAATGGGTTGTCCGTCGAAAGTGCAGTCATCCCCATCAAACTAAAGCCTACCGGGGCTGATAGCTTTTCAGAGAGTTCTCTAAGCTCTTCACCTGCATCAGACGCAACTACCCCACCGCCTGCATAAATGAACGGGCGTTTCGCTGATTTTAATGCTTGTACGATTTCAGAAAGCACTGAAATTGGTACTACTTCTGGTTTAGTGGCAGTAATGCCTTTAAGCTCAACTTCGGATTCTTGAACATTCTTAGGAACATCGATTAGCACCGGTCCTTTTCGCCCAGTATTGGCGATTATAAACGCTTCTGCAATTGTGCTTTCGAGTTCTGTTACATCACGCACCACAAAGTTATGCTTGACAATCGGCTGCGTAATCCCGACTATATCAACCTCCTGAAAAGCATCTTTCCCAAGCAGCGGGACTGGTGCGTTCCCAGTAATTGCAAGCAGTGGGACACTGTCGAGGTAAGCGTTAGCGATTCCAGTCACCAAGTTAGTAGCACCGGGACCGCTTGTTGCGATGACTACGCCAGTTTTGCCAGTAACTCGTGCGTAACCATCAGCCGCATGAGCGGCCCCTTGTTCATGTGCCGTGATAATATGGTCAATTCTGTCCGAGTTCTGATACAAAGCATCATAAATCGGAAGAACAGCCCCTCCTGGGTATCCGAATACGGTAGTAGCACCATGTCGAACAAGTCCCTCTATAATCATTTGAGCGCCGTTTATAGTTTGCATATTTATAATTATTCCTTCCTGCAACAGAGGTTAGGCAATTAAGCCACGACTTTGTCGGCGGCTTAGAGCCTGTTCAGTATCTTAATATTTCACCCATCTCTACCAACCAAAAAATAAGCAAGTGGTCCGATTGGTGGGAAAACAAAAATCGAAACCAACGCCCAAATCATTTTTTTAGACGAATCGAGCTTTTCGTTTTGAACAATGCTTATAATCGCACAAATAACACTGACTACAGCGATTATACTCCAAATAATCCCCAAAATTCCTCTAAAAAAGTTAAATACAAAATCCATTAAATTTCTCCAGTTCTATTTTTATTCTAACCCATCAAACAAAGCGGTAAGCGAGAGATGAATCCCTGGTCGCATTCCACCACGTTGTGTTACGCCGTAACTATATCGATTGCCAGCATGGCATACTGTATTTGCACTGCCAATTGCAATTCCGTCACCTGTTCTAAGCCAATTTAACATAGCCTCCCAATCGTTTTCGACTTCTATTTCAGAACGCACTGATGCTGAATTGTGCGCTCTATCGAAACCATTTAATTGCCAGAGTCCGCTACGTCCACCGCTTAAATCTGTACGCGAATCTTGTTCGCGTGTACTGTTAGCGTTCCAGTTGAAACGCAGAGAGCTTTCTGAGTTGCCAGCTTCTGCGATAAAAGTCTGAAAAGTTGCAGGTTCTTGATTATGCCCCACAGTACGAATTTCAAAATCAGAAGGAAGCCATAACAAATCATCGTGGGTGGGCTTGAATTCGGTGTTTGCCCATTGACCATCTACTGGTCCTACCGATAAACCGTCTTTACCGTTCCCTATCGAGAAGTGTAGATGAGTACCCCAAATTAGACCAGTTGCACCTAATCCGTCAATGCGATTTTCGCTACCTGGAAAACGTTCTTGTATGAAATGCTGTCTTTCTTCATTAGTATCAGGCGTTGTATAAAACTGCCCGCTTACAAAGAATCTGCCCACCATGTTAGACCCAGTCTGGAATTCTGAACTTTGCCATGCACCTGGTAGATTTCTTGGAGCTACTATATAATTTTCCACCCCGTTGAAATTCTCCAAAAGCCCTGATAAATCTCTTTGCAGATTCGCCCTAGCGATACTGTTGCTATAATTGGCTTCAAGAAAAAATCCGTTTGACGCTCTCGCGCCACCATTTGCAATGTCTTCATCTGTCAGAATACTGTTAGTTTGATTAAGCCTCATAGGCACCCAAACACCGTCGCCTATACGTCGGTCATAATGACGTTCGTTTGAACGTGCAGTGATGTTTTCATACTGGTCACCACTGTGGTGAGTGATACGATAAGGTTGGAGCATCCACAACGTCAACACATCGTTTACTTCGCCGTTCGCATCTTCGACTGAGCGGTAAACAACCTGCCACCATTGGTCGGTAAGTTCGCTTAAATGCTGATTTTCCACACCATAACTGTCTGGAATACTTTCAAAAAGCCGAATGACAATCGCCCCAGAACGGCTGGTAACATCATTTGTAGTAGGGTCTGCATCATAATCTCCGCCGAGAACGTAGTGCGAAAAATCCCGTGCGTTGACTGAAGTAAAATTAGAATCGCCCTCAAACTCGAACGCCAAACCAGAATACCACGCAGTCTTCGGTTGACGCAGGTATGGATTTAATTCCTCACTGTTTAAGATTGCGTGAAGATTTTCTAAAACATCTTGATTAACACTCCCGTCGCTTGCAAATAGCGGGCGTTCGGATACTGGCATTAGTTGATAATATTCATAGTGCATCAAAGCAGAGTCAATTTCACTTTCGTTCCATACTGGTGGGGGGTCAAAAACATCAATTCTACTACATCCAGTAAGTGCTGAAGTTGTAGCAATCGCTGTTATAATAAAAATTGCTGTAATTTTTTTTAGTCTGTTCATATCACAATGAAAATTCCTTTCGAGTATCTTCCGTTAGAGGATATTTGGAGAATGAGTGAGTATAATATCTCCAATTATTTTTATTATACCGCAAAATCAGGAATTTGTCAAGCGTTTTCGCAAACGGATTATAGACTTTTGTGTTCGATGTTTTATGCGGTATGATGTTTTTATAACAAAACTATCACCTTTTCTGTCAATAGAAAAGGTGATAGTTGAATTGGGGAGGTTTGTTGTTAGCCTAAAACTGGTAGAGACTGAGGTGGTGTGTTGCAATAACAGTCGTCTCTTTCTTGATTGCAACACAAATTTATAATCGAAAGATTTCGAAAAATAAGACAAGCAAACACCCCCCATTCCAGATTTAAGTCTGAAATGGGGGATAGTTTTATGCAAAGTAAATCTTAATCCAAAGCACTTGGTAAATCTACGAGGTGTCGCAGGATTTGCAGTGCGTCTGCTATTCCAGGAGTTTCTTCGCTTACGATGAGTGCGGCGTTACGTGCACAATTTTCTGTCTCAACTGCCCAAGCAAGACTATTGTTCGTGTACAAACCTACTATATATCGCAGGATTTGCAGTGCGTCATCAATAGAGATGGAATCGCCTCCCGTAACATGACCTTTAGCATAGTTACAGTCTTCTTCCCAACAAAACGTACAGACAATATTGCAGGTACAAACAAAACTTTTTGTTTCTTTTTCAGAGGCTATCATTGTTGTTTTTCCGCAATCATCACAGTATACGCAATCACAATCTTCTAAAACAGAAATACAATTTAAAAATTCGTTTCTTCCAATGGCGATACCCAAAAGTTTTTGCGAAACTTCCAAAAGTCTTTCGTGAACACTTAAACTTGAATTAGGTGCCATTGCTAAAAGTGCGTTCCGTTCGTCGGTGCGTAGTTCGACTTCGTTGTTCAGTATACGTATTACCCAAAACATTGAAAAAACAAAATTAGCTTGAGGATTTTCCAAAAGTACTGGATTTACATTTTTAGAACGCCAATTGTCACTAGTTATATTCGCCGAAGTTGTTACCGCAAATGAAAACGTCATTACAATTGCAGTTAACATCGCTAAAAGTCTTTTTTTCATAATAAGCTCCTTTCTAAGCTTAACCTATAATTCGGCTGTCTCTACCAACCAAGAAGTCTAAAATGCGGTCTGCGTCGGCTTGGCGCAGGCGACCACTACGAAAAATCATTCTATGAATCAGGTGAAACCCATAAAGCAGGGCGAAAATATCCATAATAATCTGCGGTAGCGGGAGTGATGAGTGGTCCGTCTGTGTCGTGATGCTCACCCACTAAAGTTTGTAAATTTGGTGATTTGTAACTGACACCTGGCGAACGTAACCATCCAACTCCCAAACGCTCATTACGTCCAAAAAAACCCATCATACCACCTAAAAATTCACCAGCACGGTTATATTGGTTTACTTCTGACAAAGACAAAACAAAAAGTGAATTTTCGGCAGTTGCCTCACCTTCACCAGCATAGGTAAGACCTTCAGAGCTATTTTCTCTTAATCTTTCATCTACGTTTGACGATGGTGATAAACGAACGTCATTATCCAAATTCATGGCTGGTAAAGCACGTTCTTTCAATTCAGATGCTAATTCATACACAAACCATTCATTAAGAGCAGGTCTTAATACATCACTATCACCTAAACGAGTGTAAACATTTGTACTATTATACTGTACTGGACCAAAAGCGGACTCGGTTATAATTAATTTGTTGCCGTTTTTGTCAATGGTTAAAATTCTCCATTCAATACCAGTGTTATCTGTAAAAGTAGTTCCAACATCTGAACAGCCACTAAACACCAACATTACAAAAAACGCCAGAATTTTTATTAAAATTGTCCTATTTAACATACATTATCCTCGTGGTCTGTACCATCTGTTTGAGTGTATTCGATTACGTCGGCTTTGTGTGACTTGTCCTATAGAGCTATCCCTTATTACAGTGTTTGCACTGTAACGATTGTTAAATGAATCGAGGGCATTCGCTCCTCTCACCGAACCATCGGCTCTACCACGTGCATTGTTATAAAAATCCATAAGGTCATCTCGCCCCATAGGTTCAGCATTTGCTGTTCCAGTTGGACGCCAAAATATTCTGTCCCAATCAGCAAAAGAGCGACGAACAAGATATTTGTCACGAAGTGCAAGTGCCATAATTTCTTGCTGTGCACTAGGATTATTACTTATTCCATAACGCCTTCTAATCATTGCCGACCACTCGTGGTTTGTGGCATACGTACGCATAGCGTTCGGAAAACCATCCCTTACTCCAATAAAATTCCAAAGATAATGCCTATACGCATCTTGTCTCTGACTACCCCATCTTCGTGCAGTGGCAACTACAGCGGCTAATGCACCCGCCTCGGCACCAAAAACCTCCATTAAAAGGATGTTTGTGTTGCTTGAACCATCATGTCTACTAAAAATACGAGTTAGATTACTAGGTGTGGCTGGAGAACCCAAAGGTTCAAAACCTATATCTTCAAAGCTGATTATTTTGGGGTTTGCCTTGAGTCTAATATTTTCAATCGAAGTTTCTAATTCTTTTGATTTTTGCGATAAGTCATCTACATTTTTGTCGGGATATATTTTTTTAAAAGCCTCATAAATCATTTCGGGCGAGAGATTGAAAATGATTTCATGTTCTGACATACCAATAAACTTGAAGTATGTTTCATATAGCACAAACGCTTCTTTGGCTTCTAACAACAATTCATATTCACACAACTCTGGATGATTACTCATAAGGTCATTGTGAATTGTTTCAACAGAAATATTAGAGAAAAAATCATCTAATTCATGTTGAATTTGGGTTATTTCTTCAACTAATTCAGGCGTGACCGTGGCTTGAGCTTCCAACCACATTTTATTTCCCCAAACCTCGTTTATTACCCATGTTTTATATGATTCCAGCATTGCAGTAATTTCATCGCAATGGCTGTATTCCTCCATCAAGTCTAACAGATTAAGACCCGCCTCGTTCCAATCTGGCTCGACTGGTTCG